>JAJBWD010000142.1:0-5852 GCA_032907345.1 Bacillota bacterium
CCCGCCAATACCCTCAAGCTCCATCTTGAATTCCTCTGAATTTATTATTTCAAGAACAGCCTGAAAATCAGCCTTGCCAATATCCTCTTTCTTCATCACAAGATCATATCTTTCCTTTTGCAGCGGTATAAAATCTATACCTTTTACTTGTACTGCATTTTTTTCATTTCCAAGTGCAACATCGGCACTGCCTCTTGATACAGCACTGGCAACAGCCAGATGGGAAGCGAATTCTTTTCCATATCCATTAATATTTAAAGGATTAATACCCAATAACTTTAAATGTTCATCTAAAAGTATTCTTGTGCCGCTGCCCTTTTCCCGGTTAATTATAGTAATATCAGAACGTCCCAGGTCCTTCCAATCATAAATACCCTTAGGATTTCCTTTTGCTACATAAAAACCCTGCATTCGGTCTGCCAGGTGAACTATTACTGTCTGTACTCCCGGCAATAGTCTTTTAACATAGGGTATATTATATTGATCTGTTTCACCATCCCATAAATGGGAAGTTGCTACCTGAACATTTCCATGATAAAGTTCATATAAACCATTGTAACTGCCTAAATAGGACCGAAGTGCCTGAATTCCATGGGGATGATATTCAAGATGCCTTACCAGAACATCCAGCATTATATCCTGTCCACATATAACAAACCCATTATTGCTGTTTATCTCATTTCTGCTGATATACTCATCTTTTTGTATAAGAACTGATGATTGTTTATTAACAGCAGCTTCTCTGTTATGCTTTATAGTTTTAGTGCTGTTTTTATACTCTTCAACATCCTTCATATCAACTCTTATTTTTTTTCCTACCTTATATCCATTCAATTCCCCTCTTTTTATTAGTTCATAAACTGTATTTTTAGTTATTTTCAATATTTCAGCTACTTCTAGGGGAGTTAAAGCCGTATCTTCAACCATTTATCTCTACCTCCAATGGGTCTTTGTATATTTTTTATCAATATATTAACGTTACTTAATTGTAACATTATATTGCATTCGTTGTATAGATAATATATAAAATCTGCCAGTATAAATACTGACTTCAAAAGTTAATTCTACGCCTTCAATGAATTGTTTATACTAATACAAAATTGATATAAGGGTTTTAAAATAAAACAATATAATTTAGCTTATATCCTTTTATTATGTTATGCATTGTAATTCCATTATAACCTAAATATTCCAAAATTCAAGTATTCCAGATAATTATTTCACAATCAAATTATTCATATAATGACATATAAGACTTTATGTCCAAATGAATGTTTCCTCCATTTCTCAGCATCTCCCTCAGGAGCATCATCTTATTATCAAAAACACTCAGCATATCAAGATTTTGCTTTTCAATTTCATCTGTATATACTATTTTGTCCATTCCTCCGTTTTTAATTACAATCCTTTTATCACTGATTAAAGCAAGAATTGGGTCATGTGTAGACATCAGTACTATCTTTTCACTTTTGACCAGCAGTTCTAAAGCTTTTTTCCTGTCTACGCCGGCATTTTCAATCTCATCGATGAGCACAATGGGCGATTTACTGAGCAGTGCTGTATCAGCTATCATCAGTGCTCTTGACTGACCTCCGCTGAGCTGGGTTATCGGAACCTCATCGGTGAATTTTTCTCCTGCTAATTCGTTTGCACAGTCTATTATTGATGTTATAATCTCTTCAACATTTTTTACTCCCCGGCTTGCAGCATGTCTTCTGATAAATTCTGCTGCAGTTACATCCATAATAAAGTTCATATTTTGAGACAACTGTGCAATAAGCTTGTTTTCAATCCTGTATCTTATGTCCTCTTCAGGAACTTCACCATTTATCAAAATCTGCCTGCCTGTAGGAGTATCCTTTTGTGCCAGACATTCTATATCCCCCAGCAGCCGGCTCTTTCCTGATCCTGTTGGACCAACAATACTGATGATCTCCCCTTTTCTGAGAGTTATACTTATTTGTTCTTTTTCACCCAGTTTATTATATCCGCCAATTATAGTTACTGACTCAACCCCAGACTTGTCCCGATTTTCTTTACTTTCCATATTTTCTATAAAAGCTGTAAGATTATCGATTATTTTCTCTCTTTCTATTCCCAGCTCTTCTATCATTTCATCAGACAAGCCATATATAAGTTCTGTTATTGTAACAGATTTATCTGCAACTTTTATTCCTGATGCAGATAAAAATTCTTCCACATAGGGATGTTTTCGGATTAGTTCATCTATATTTATTGTTTCAAGATTATTACCACTTAAGAGCATAGTATTCACCTCCAAATTTAAAGTACCATTTTTTTAACATTTCCGCTTTGATACTCGCTGCCAATTTTTGTTTGCCCAAGACAATAGGAGCATACAGAGGAAGGCATGGTAAATCTCAACTTTCGATCTGTCAGCATATCAACACTGTTGCAGTTTTCAAAACATTTACTAAGCAAAAATGCTCCCTGCCCGGTTATACCGTTGACAAAAATTATCTTTGCTTTTGGATTTACCTGCTGAACTTCGAAGGCGAAAACTTCCCTCTCAGCCTGAGATACTATATCCCCTTTTGTTATTATAACTATATCTGCATACTTTAACATTGGTCCTATCTTTTTAGGCGTATTAACACCGGAGAGATTATCAATGACACATACTGCAAGCACATCCTGAATATGCGGTGAACACCTGTTACAAAGACCTGCACTTTCACTTATAAGCATATCTAAACCTGTTTCAGTTCCCCACTGAAGACAATCTTCTACATTTGTTACAAAATAGTGATCAGGACAAAGGTTTCCTGAAAGACCTATCTTAACCGGTACCCCTATCTTTTCATAAAGAACGTTATCAAATGAAGACAAGCAATCAAATTTTATTACTCCAACCTTTACTCCCTTGGATATAAGAAATTCAACAGTCTTGATAATTACTGAGGTCTTGCCGGAGGAAGGAGGTCCCGATACTGTAATCAGTTTCATCATACCACACCTTTTTAGATTATTTATTTCTTTTATCTTGCGTATAAAACATTATTAATTTTTTTAATATTAATTTATTACTATTATAATTATATTCTACATTTTCACATTTGAAAATTGTTTATTTCTAATATTTTTACAAAATGTATTATAAAGCAACATGTTTCATCATTTTGTATTGTTTTGTCATTGTTTGTAATGTTATAATTGTATTATTAAAAAGGGGGTTAGTGTTATGAAATATATAGCAGCAATAGATGACACAGATGATATACATAGTTACAGTACAGGAATAATTGCAGAAAACTTATCCCAGATACTTTCACAGGAGCTTCAATGCAGCACAAGTCCGATTTTAAGGCATCAGCTTCTTTTAGATGACAGAATAAAATATACATCACACAATAGTTCCATGAGTTTTGAGCTCACAGCTGAAAACGATATACTTCAGCAAATAATCCTAATTTCCATTAAATATCTGGAGGAAAATCATTCAGAAGAAGCTGATCCGGGACTATGTGTTGTATCCACCTCCGATTTAATTCATCCGGAAAAATTAATCAGCTATGGTTTCAGGGCTAAAAATGAATTTATTCAATTAGAAGAAGCCTATAAACTGGCAGAAGAATTAAGTGTTCACCTTTCTGCTCATGGCGGTACCGGAGAAGGCGTTATTGGCGCCCTGGCAGGTGCAGGGCTCAGATTAAGCGGAAATGATGGGAAATTCAGAAAAACTGTGCCTATTGATATAAATTGTGAGGAGATGTCTGTCAGCACACTGATAATTCAAGCCGGCATAGAGTGTATATGTGATATTGACGGAAATGAATTAGGCGGAAATACCAATATTTTTATCAGGGACAGGATCAAGAAAATCATTAAGAATAATAAAACAGCGCTTTTAGTGAAAAAAGTTGTAATTGAAAATGAAGAAATGTGGACTAATTATACGGTTCAGGAACTAAAAGAACTTAATTTATAAAAAATTATAAAGTGAGGTGGTAGCATGGCTAACAGTATAGTTGGAATTGTTTCCTTTTTGTTTACAATGTCCCTGGAAGACGAATTTAATAAAATTAAATTATCAATTGATCCTGATGCTGAAATACTCTTTCCTAAAAATGATCTGAAAAAGACCATAAATAAAAAATTTGAAAATGCAGAAAGTCCTAATGAACTGCCTGACATGCTTATAAGATCAGATTATACAGGTCTAACTCATAAAATGGTAAAAGAAGGGCTGCAATCAAATATCTTTGAAAACGTTATGCCCCCTGCAGATAAAAATGATATGTACCATAAAGATCTGACGTTTCTTGGAGCAAAACCCTGGGTGATAGTTGCAGACCACAGTATAGATAAAAACATTGTCAGTCCTTCTCACTGGTCGGATCTGTTAGATAGCAGCTTAATGAATAAAATAGGCATACAGGGTAAAGACGATAAATTCTGCGGAACTTTGATGATGTATATAAATGAACGATATGGCAAGGAAGGTTTAGAGGCCTTAGCCAAAAATATAAAAAATGTATGGCATTTCACAGGAGTAATAAAGTCCTTAGGAAAAGGAAACTCAAAAGCAGCACCTATTAATGTTATGCCGCTGGCAAATGCCATGATGATAGTTAATCAGGAACCAATAGAAATAATCTGGCCTGAAGAAGGTGCTTTGGCAACTCCCATATATATGCTGGTAAAAAAGGAGAAGATCTCTGCACTTGAAAGCTATATAAAATGTATTACCGGAGAAAAATTTGAAAAATTATTGACAAGGAATCACATTTATTCAGTAAAAAACGGTTTAGATAAAAAGCTTCAATATTTAAGCCGTGAATATATCAATTCTATAGAATCAATGGAAAATCATAAGGAATACTTAAATAAAGTATTCAGGGACAGTATTAATCCCGGGGCTGTATATAATGTAAAATAAAAAATTTTACAAGCCGTTATTTTATGATTATATCTATGGAACTGCGGCCATAAGATTTAAAGTGGAAATGCTTCAGCCTCTCAATGGAAAGAAGAATATATTAATGCCATCTAATTTCATGTTTTTAATATGAAATTAGATGACATTACTTTTTTATTAAAATAAATTATTTTGAAAGGAGGGTAAATGCAATGAAAAAGTTCAAGCATGAATTTATTATATTCCATATCATTTTTTTACTTTCCATATTATTCAGCACTGCTAATGTATATGCAGCAGCCTCAGGCTTACAAACAGGTACTCCCGGTACATATGGCACAAAACCACTTAACTTTATTTCTTGTACGCTTGAAGACGGAAGTGAAATAGACATTCCAAATGGAATAACGCTGCAGCCAAAATTCAAATTTCAATTTGATAAAAGTGTTGTCAATATGCTTATCTGGGAAAATAACAGTAAATGCTTCAGCCTGTATACAGGCAGTGAAAACGTCCCTATTGTGGTCAGCAAAGTAGATGACACTGTTAGCTTCGATATGCGGCAGACTATTTTTATGCACCCTAAAAAATCATTGGAACCAGGAAAAACTTATTATATAAAAATCTCGCCAAAATTACTGGCTAAGAATCTTAATTCAACACTGGGCGGGTCTACAAATGGTAAAGGGGTAACCTTATCCTTCAAAACTCAAGGCCAGGCTGCAAACCCAGGCACAAATTCCAGCAGCAGTACTGCAAAGAACACAATAAATAACGCCTCAGCAAACTCTCCGGATGCTGATCAAAACACCTCTCAAAACAGCAGTGCAGTAAGTAAGATGGCATTAAATAGCTGGATAGAGTTAGTTTCAGGAATAGTAATAGCAGGCTGGATAATTACAGAATTTCTTATAAAAAGAAAATTAAAGAAAGGAAGGAACGATAAACCTTCGGTTTAGTATAGATATTATGA
>JAJBWD010000143.1:0-49834 GCA_032907345.1 Bacillota bacterium
AAGAATATTGGGTTATAAGAATGTAGCATCTGGGAAATGTGAAACTTTATCTGAAGGTGAGTTTAAAAAATGGTTAATATCTAATAATTACAAAGATGCATTTAACGAATATTATAAAAAGATTACTGCGTAATACTAAAATATTGAGTAGCATAAAAAGCTACTCTTTTTTTATTCCCAAAATTACTAATATATGCTTGAACTAATACAATTAGTATTATAAAATATTAATTAGAGGTGATTATTATGTACGAAAATATAAAAGAAAGATTAAAAGAATATAACAAAATTGTGGCACAAAAGAACGAAATACAATTAAAGATTAGAGAACTAGAAGAAAATGTAGGGATAAGTGCAATGGCACAGGGTGAAGCAATAAGCAAGACTTATAAAATTACTAGCCAAACCGAAAATGAAGCAATAGAACTTGCAGCAAAAAAAGCGGACCTTAAAAAATTAATTAGTTCCTATCAGCTGGATATCGACAGAATAGACAACGCTTTAAATAGTCTATATTACTTAGACAAACAAGCTATAGAAATACTCTATGTACAGCGTAGAAGCGTAGAAAGTGCATGTTACATGATGAATAGAAGTAGAAAAATAATATTTAAATATGCCAACAGGGGATTAAAAGAAATGAATGATTTATTTAATTTAGCAAGTTAAACTAAAAATACTACTATAAAAAGTATATAAGAGGTTTATACTATAATTGTACAAAAAAATTGACCTCTCAATATTTTTTTATATTTGTTATAGACATAGTAACATAGTGCCAAATATGTTACTTGACCGCAAATAGATGCGGAAATTCATACAATCTCCATTTATATTTATATTCTTAAAGCACCAAATTGGGTGCTTTTTGTTTATTTAAAAATAATTTAAAATAAGTATTGACTTATAATCCATATGGATTTACAATAAGTACATAATCAAGGTTGAGAAATATTTAGGAGGTTGAAAAATGAAGGAAATATTAAGAATAGAAGGTATTACACAAGCTGAAATAAGAGGAGAAAAGTTTTTTATATTTAATACTTGCAATACTATAAAAGAAGTTGGATTGAACAGTTTTATAATATACTTAGTATCTTTGGAAGATAAGGTGTTAAATATATCTTTTAAAAATGGTGAAATAAAAATATATTTAAAAATGTTACAACAAGTAGAATGTTTAAGAAGTGAACAAAACAAATTTATTCTAGACGGGATTTTAAAAATAATTGAAGAATCGGTATAAAAATAAATCAAGGTTGAATAAGCCACCGACCGTAAGGCGGTTAAGGCAAAGAAGGAGATTGATTTAAATGGAAAAATTTAATATTACAAGAGAAACTAAAAGGGATTTAGCAAGAAATATTAAAAAGCAAATAGGGAATAACGATTATATAGAATTAGCGGTAATGTATGTTCCAGCTAACAATATACACAATGGATATTTCCAAGCGGTTGAAACAATAATTAGAGAAAAATTAGAGAACGAAGGACAATGTTATTATTGTTTATTTACACACAATAAAACAGATGGAAAACTAACACTTAAGGATATAGAAAACTTAATATTTAGTTAATCAATTAAGACTAGCGTAAAACCTAGTCTTTTTTTATACCCTAAAAGGAGGTGAGAACGTGGAAACAATATACACAACATTTAGATGTGGAAGTTGTAAAAGGACCAACATAGTCTTAACAAAAGAGTTTCAAGATGCAATTAGAAAAGGGAAATATTTAACTTGTATTTATTGCAATTGCAGCCATTTAAAAAATAAAAAAATAACAAATAATTTAACAGAATGTTTTAAAAATGATGATGCTAGGAGGTGAGGGATGAAATTAGATAGAAGACAAGTGGCGAATATGTTAGGTGTGAAACTTGATGGACTTAAAACCATAGAAAGAAGAAAACAAATAGAAAAAAGATTAAAGGATATTGGATATAATTTAATTAATAAAATTACTGAAAATAGAAAAGCATACTATATTGTAGAAATGGTTTATTCAGATAAACAGCTTATTAATAGTATATGCAGACATTCTTTTAATACCTTAAAAACAAATGAATTTACAACTTACTTTAAAGAAAGAACTAAGCATAGTAAAAAAGATAAAGCTATCTCTTTAGAATCATTAGCGGAAATAAGCAATGTTAATTCAAGCACTATATGCAAGTGGGATTTAAAGTTATTAGATAAGAAAATCATCTCAAAAGATGGTTTTTTTTATTTTAAATTAAATAAGTTAACTCAAACGGTGGAAGAGGTTACAAAAGAAGAGTTTAAAAGTTTTTGGAAGAATAGGGGGAGATTAAAAACATATAATAATTTGCAAAGAAGATACTTGAAAGGTGAAATTACATTTAATGAAGCCTTGGAAATATCTAATAATCAAACCGCTTTAAGATTGGAATTGGAAAACAAATATTTGTATAGAGCAAAACGTTATAAGTTAAATTTAGATAATAAATTATACATTGATTTTTCAAAATTAATTAAGGGGGAATTTACAATTGAAGATTGAACAATATTTAAGAAATGAATTTGCAAAACATCTAAGACCGCTATTAATAAAAGATGAATGTGAAATATGTGGAACTGATAAAAAGTTAGAAGTGCATCACGAAAGGCAATTTATTGATACTTTAAATTGAACCTTGAAAGAAAAGATAGTGAAGAATATACAACAAAAGAATTAAAGCTATTAAGTGATTTGATGTTAGGAAAACAAATAAAACAAGAATATTCAACTCTATGTAATAAGTGCCACAAACAAATAGAAGTTAATATACTAAATCCACATAATGATAGAGAACTTATGCTTGCTATCAAGAAATATAAATATGAATTACCTATGATGGAATATTATAAATTTAATGACCCTTGGGGTGGCTTTGAGTATTTAAGGAATGAATATGAAAAAGGGAATATATCCTTAACTGGTTTGATGTATCAATCGGCACAATTAGAAATATTAAATCGTGGATTAATAGAAAATAACGTACCTAAAAAAGAATTAGATAAGATTAGAGATATAATAAATTCTAATAGGTGTCACGAAGCAAAATAAATAATATATATAGTAATTTGCTTTTTGACCCCTATTAAAAATAAATATAAAATAACTATTGACTATTAATCCAAAAGGATTACAATAATAAGTGTTCAGGGTTGATAAATTAAATAAAGAGAGGTTGATAATATGAACGAATTAATACAGGGTTTAAGAAGCCAAATAGAAGCTTTAGAAGATGGGGGTTTGATTAACTTAGTTGAAACTATCGAAAATGAAGGCATGGAAGCAACAAACGAGTTGCTATCAGAACTTTATGAAGGTATTAAAAACAAGAAAATAAGAATTAGTGAAACTGTTAATGATATACCAGTTAGTATTTTAGTATTTGCTAAGTAATAAATAAATGGAGGTTGGGAGTATGAAAAAAGATTATAAATCAATTTATCAAGAGCAACAAGACAAATTAAAAAAGCAACTTGAAAGTGAAAAAACAGCAATTAAAAAATTAGTCAAAAAAGAAAAAACAGGAATGACAAACGAACATATCACATTAGGAACTTATATTATGGATATCTCAGAAAAAAGTGAAAAGACAATTTTAAATAAATTAGAAAAAGAACTTACAGAAAAGATTGAATACAGAAAAGATTTAGGATTAAATGATAGAATTAGCGAAAGAATGCTGGTAGTGGTAAAAGAAAGAAAAGACGATATTAAAGAATATAATAAATAAAGGTGGTAATGTAAAATGAAATTAAGTCATTTAAGAACTGATGGAACAACAAACATAATTAATGATGTTAAAGAAATAAAAGAAGTTGAGTTCCTGGGCAAAAAGTATTTAAGGGTATACACAAACGAGATAAACACAAAAGGTAAAAACATATACCACGAACTTGATGAAGAACGATGCAAAAATATTAAAATAGAACTTTAAAATCAAGGAACTTAGCAATAAGTTCTTTTTTTATTTATAATAAATAATATGGAGGTGGCAGCATGAAAAGATTTAATATTGAGCAAATACATGATAAGTTTTATATATTCGATAACTGGACCATGCAATTTTATAAAGATGGTTTTAACACCAAAACAGCAGCACTTAACTATATTAATTCAGCAGCAACTATGTGTAATTTTATGTGTTAGACTTTATCGTTCATTTTATGGTATCATATAGACGATGTAAGACGTTTTGTATGTATTGTGGTATATTTTATCATGTAAAGAAACTAAGCGTTAAAATGGAGACATATAGACGCAGAAAGGAGGTGTAAGCAATATGGCACAATTGGAATTAACTCAACAACAATTAGATGCAGCAGAATTACTTGCAAACGGCAATTCTCAGGCAGCTACAGCACGTTTAGTAGGTGTAAGCAGCAAGTCTATACAAAGATGGTTACAAGAGGAGAAGTTTAAGTGTGAGGTTGACCGATGTGTACAAGAACTTAAAAACCTAGCAGACAAGAAGTTAACTCAGAAAACAAGTGCTGTCATGGATAAACTAATTGCAATCGCACTAAATGGTAAGTCTGAGAAGAACTCATTAGATGCCTGTATACAAGTACTTAACAGGGTTTACGGTATGCCAACCAGTAGGATAGAACAAACAACTAATAACAAAGATAGCATAGATAACAAGGGCGAAAACAAAACAGATATTAAAGCATTGTTAGAAGATATAGGTAATAACAAAGTAATACCACTAGACAAAGCACAATAGTACTAACAGGTCACGTGAGACGTTAAATATATTTCTAGGTATATTTTATTATCCAATATATACAACACCTTATATGACTTATATCAAATACAAACGCCTTACATTATGTAACATTGCGGTAAATATTTATTTCCCGCAATAAATAATGCTTATAAATGGCTTAACTACGTAAAAACTCATTAAAAAGGATTAGAAAATACCTAATTGAGAATAAAAACAGTAGAAATACACCCCCCTATGCTTCTATTTTCAGAATATGAACAGGTGGTGCGATGGACACTATAAAAATTCTCACCATTTTTTAAACCGAAAGGAGCATATAACATGGACTTATTTAAGAAAACCAATGTTGTAAAAGCTACCTCTTATGATTTTAACGTTCCGAACATAGTTAAATTAAGAGATAGGAGTAATATTCATAAAATGCTTAATAGATATTCAAGAAGAAAATTGAAACAGGATATTTATAAAACAACTTCCTAAAATTTTTCTATAATATTTTTTAAAACTAAAAATATACCAAAATTACTACTAAATACAATAAATTAGGGTGTTATAATGATATTAGTTAGAAATGAGATATTCAGAACTTACATGAGCGTAGGTTCTTTTTTTATGTAGAAAAGAAAGGTTGAAGTAGATGATTAAATTTGAAACTAATAGAGATAATGCAAAGTGGATTGGAATTACAAAGACTTTATTGTTTTGGATAGAACCTAAGCAACAAAGAGTTCAATTTATGTTTTGGAAAGCACCAGGATTAAAAAAGTTTTATGGATTTAAAAATTGTAAATTTAAAATATTTAAAGGTTCAAACGAACCAATATCTATTAATAATTTAAGAATATTGATAAGGCTTCCATTTTTCTATTGGTATAAACATAATTGTGGCTGGGAATTTGGATTATCGAATTATTATTTATGGTGGCATAAAGCTAGAAAATACTAGCAAATTGGAAAGGAGGTATAAGATGGCTATTTATTTCGATAATAGGCAATTTCCCGATGAAATTCATTTTGAAGTTTTTATTTTGAAGAAATATTTAACGCAACATTATGGAGAAGAAAAGGCAATTGCTTTAATTCAAAATAATGCAGATGATTTAGATAGACTTGCTAGAGCATTGGGTGAGATTGATATTGCTTTCTTTTGTCTTTACTTTATGAGTGATACTTTTGTTGTTAAAGATGGAAACGCAGCTAGACAACTTGCTAAAGGGCATTATGAAATGTGGAACTTTCTTAAAGAAACATTCGTTGACGATAAACAAGATAAAATTAATATAATAGTTAGTAGGGGTTTCGCAAAGACAACGGTCGGAGATAGAGGGTTAGAAGTATGGCTTAAATGCTATGCTAAATCCAAGTTTACATTGTTAGGTGCTAAAAAAGATGATGATGCTTCACAATTTGTTGATTCCATTAAAAAAGAGTTTTTGGAAAACGAAAAGATAAAAAAAGTATTTGGAACTTTAATAGAGCCTAAAGGCATAAAAAAAAGTGGCGAAAAATACACAGTTAATGCAAATGAAGTTGAGTTTACCAACGATACATATTTAAGGGCAGTAGGTTCAGCGACTTCCGTTAGAGGTGCTAACTGGAAAGGCATAAGACCAACAGTAGTTATTGCAGACGATTATCAATCAGAAGTCGATGTTCTAACTGAAGAAGCTAGAGATAAGAAGTATGATAGATGGTGTAAGGAAGTTGAACAAGTAGGAGATAAAGCAGTATATAGAAATGGTAAGAAGGTTAAACAAGCTACCAAAATAGTTTGTATAGGTACAGTTTTGCATACTAATTGTATGCTCTCACGTTTAGCACGAAACAATGACTATAAAACAATGCTTAAAAGGGCAATATTGTTAGAACCCACTCAAACGGTAGAGGATATTTTTGAGAGTGATTTGTGGCTACAATGTAAAAAGATTTATTTTAATGATAAGTTAGAAGATACCAAAATAGCAGCCAAACAATTCTATGAAGAACATAAGCAAGAAATGAAGTTTCCTACATTGTGGGAAGAAAAATGGGATTGTTTTAATGACTTAGCTATTCCATATTGGGAAAACCGCATAAGCTTTATGCAAGAACTTATGAACGATACGTCAAACATAGGCGAAAAGTGGTTTAAGTCAGTAAAAACTCAATTTAAAAAAGAAATTGAAGAACATACTTTTAATAAAACAATGCTTTGCGTTGACCCAGCTTCAACAACAACAAGAAAATCTGACTTTTCAGCAATAGTTGTGGGAAGTGAAGCAACTAACGGATTTGTTTACATAAGAGATTTAGTTATGAAAAAACTTGAATTTAATAAATTGTGTGAAAAAATAGTTGAGTTATTAGAAAAATATCCAAACATAACTCATATTTATATAGAAAAAAACACATTCCAAGGAACAGATGTAATTAAAATAAAAGAATTAATTGCAGACAATCCTAAATTAAGAAATAGGAGCTTCATATGGATTAATGAAATGCAAAGGAAACAAAAAGATGAAAAGATTAGCACTATTATAGACCCTGTTAACAACGGTCAGATAATATTTAATTCAGAATGTGAAGACAGTAAAGATGCAATTCAACAGATGTTAGACTTCGTTGGATGTCAGTTTAGTATTCATGACGATTTCTGTGATTCAGTATCGGAATGCGTAAATAGATTGAAAACAATAGTCAATAATAAAATACAACTATTGGACAGAAAGAAATTAGGACTATAAGGAGGTGCTAAATAAATGCTAGATACTGCGTTAATACAAAAATTTTACGGTGTTTATCTTGCAAATAGAGATAAATATTTAGAAATAGAGCGTTATTATAACGGTTTTACCGATGCTATGGAAAAATATAAAATGCAAACTGAAAGGTCAAATCTTAAAGTACATACTAACTTTTTAAAGAAGTTTATAAAAGAAGAAGTAAGCTATTCAGTAGGAAATGATATAACTTATATTTCAAAATCAAGTGATGAGAAAATAATAAAAATTATAAACGAACATTTTTCCAATCTATCAACACAACATGATATTGAATTAATGAAAACAATGCTTAAATTTAACAAGGCATATGAACTTTATTATATAGACGAAGACGGAGAATTTAAAGCAAAAGTCATATCACCACTTGAAGGATTTCTTATTAAAGAAAATAATAATATAGTTGCATTCGGTAGGGAATACATATCAAGAGGTAGAGAAGACACAACTTATTTAGATATTTATACCAATGATGCAATATTTCATTACAAAGTTGGAGAAGAATATATCCTAACAGGAAAGTCCCAGTCTAACATATTCGGATTTGTACCAGTTGGAGTGGCACAATTAGGATTTAGTGATTATAGTTGGTGTGAACTTGTTAATGATGGAGTGTATGACAATAGCATATATGATACTTTATTTTATGATATAAAATATCTTCAAGATGCTTATGAAACTAATGTGTCTGATTTAACAAATGAAATAAGTGATTTTAGAAATGCTTATTTGACTATAGTTGGTGGCCAATTAGATGAAACGCTAATTAAAGATATGAAAAAATTAGGAATACTTCAAAGCAATTCAAGTGATACTAAATTTGAATGGCTTATAAAAAATTTAAAAAGTGATTTCATTCAAGAAAATTTGAGCAATTTAGAAGATAAAATGTATCAAATATCTTCACATATTAATCATAATGAAAAGATGCAAAGCAATTTAAGCGGCTTGGCTTTACGCTCGAGACTAATAAGTTTGGAGGAAAAATGTAAACTAAATCAAAGAGGTTTAACTGATTGTATTAGAGTTAGATTAAAAGCATTATTTACATGGTTAAATATACTTCAAGGCACTAAATATGATTGGAAAGATATTAAAATTAAATTTACACCTAATATTCCACAGGATGATTTATCAGCAGCACAAATTATTGGACAATTAGGAGACAAGTTATCAACAGAAACAGGCTTATCACTATTAAGTTTTGTGGAAAATCCTGTTAATGAAGCTAAAAAAGCAAAAGAAGAACAACAAGAAACTATTGATAATTTACCACCAATGCATAATGATAATTTAGAAGTTTCTAATAATAGCGGTGGTAACAATGTTAAGTAGTATTGATGAATTAAACTTAATGAGTAGCCTTTATAGTAATTTTCAAATAACCCAAATCAAACAGGATAATAAGAAAGACTACACTTTAATCTATGCCTTTATTGCTGCCTTATTACTTGATTATAATATCGTTGAAGAAAAGCTTAATATGGTAACAGCCCAAAAAGCTTATGAAATTAGAAAAGCTAATGAATTAATCAATGAAGTTTTTAGTAAACAAATTAAAACAGAAACTAAAAAAGTTACTGAAATACTAAAAGATTCGCTTCAAAAGCTAGAGAATTTTAGAAATAAACAAACTTCAAACGTATGGAAAGTAAGCAATAAAGACGTTCAAAAGATTTTAAATGCTACAATCGAAGGTAAAAATTATTCTGATAGAATTTATGACAACAAAAATAAAGTAGCCAAGCTATTAAAGAAATTAATTAAAGATTTTGTAGATGGTAAAATATCAGCTAATGATATTAAGACTATTATTCAAAAGAAATTTAATACGAATGATTTTGATACTAATAGACTTGTAGAAAATGAAATATCAAGAGTATGCAGAGAACTTGACGAACAATATTTCAAGGATAATATAAATGATATTGATGAACTTGTTTATAACGGTGTACTTGATAGCAGAATATGTGAACATTGTTTTAAACTAGATGGTACTACTTATAAAGTAAATGATGTTAATAGACCTAAGACCCCCGCTCACGTTTCCTGTAGATGTTTTTATTCTATTAAATATAAAAAGAAGGTTGAAGTTAAATGAATGAATTATTAAATAAGTGGGTTGAAATTTTAAGGCTTAAAGATTGGGATATACAAGTCATTGAAGCAGATGTGCTAGATACTGACGGACTTTCTTATCTTATCTACAATATGTACAAGGTTAGAATAAGTATTAAGGCTGAATTATCACAGGAAGAAAAAGAAAAAACTTTAATACATGAGTTATTGCATTTAATTCATAGAGATGAATGTGATTTGGTTACTGATAATTTAGAAGAATACAATAGAACTTTATACACTAGATTCCATGAAAGAAACATTGAGAAAGTCGCACAGATTTTATATTCACTTTATCACAAAGAACAACTACAAGAAAATAATATAGCACAAAAAATATTTGAAAAGTTAACTGAAAATTAATTCAACATTGAGAAAGTTTAAAGAGGTGGTCATATCCTTATCTCGTTAAAGTCTACGTTAAGGCTTATTTTATTTTAGGAGGAAGTTATTAATGAACCCACAAATTGAAAATAATTTTAAATACCACGAACTTAAAACAGACCAACCCGAGAAATATAATGTACTAAGGAATAAGGCAAAGGAATTGGCATATGAAATCGAAAGATTATGTCCTAATTCCAGGGAAAAATCTTTGGCAATGACTAAATTGGAAGAATCTACAATGTGGGCAAATGCAAGTATAGCAAGAAATTAAGTTTTAGAAACAAAGCTTTTTATTTTGTCCGAAATGACGTTTAAACTAAAAATATAATTTTTAACTATACAGGGCAGAAATGAACTGAATAGGGAAGGAGAAAAAAGTATGTTAAAAAGTGAATTAATAGAATTATTAAATGAAGTAGCAGATGATGCAGATATAGACGAAAATTTAAAAGGTGTTGAAACTATTGGAAAACTTTTTGAAAAAGGGTTATCTATAGACCAAGTTAAAACTTTTTTAGAGAGTGACGAAACAGGGAAACAATATCTTCAATCTTATGCTGACACAAAGGTTACAAAAGGCATTCAGAGCTGGAAAGACAACAATTTAAATAAATTAGTCCAAGCTGAATTGCTAAAACAGAACCCTTCAAAAACACCCGAACAGCTTCAAATAGAAGAATTAACAAAGAGATTTGAAGAAGAACAACAACAAAGAAAACTTTCAGAACAAAAATCGAAATTAAAAGATGAACTTAGAGAGAAAAATGTTGACCCACGAATTATTGATTTATTAATTAATAAAGATGAAGATATAACAAGAGCAAATGTAGCTTTATATTTGGATGCGAATAAAAACTATGTTCAAAAAGAAGTCGAAAATAGGATTAAGGATGGCCAATATACACCTCCTGGAAGTGAAACAGATAAAGCCAAACAATTAGAAGAGAAAGTGTATAAAGCTATGGGAATTTTATAAAAAAATAATATTTTAAGAAACGGAGTGAATTAAATGAGTAATACAATATCTTTTGCGGAAATATTGCAAAAAGGACTAGATAAAGCTATGGTAGCAGCAGCTACAAGCGGATGGATGGAAGCTAACGCTGGACAAGTGATTTATAATGGCGGTAATACAATTAAGATTCCTAAATTGTCTATGGATGGATTAGGGGAATACGGAAGAACAGATGGAACAGGTTATACAAATGGTAATGTAAATTTTGGATATGAAACTAAGACAATGACACAGGATAGGTCAAGGGCATTTACATTCGATGCAATGGATGTTGACGAAACAAATTTTGAATTAAACGCACCAGTTGTATTATCGGAGTTCCAAAGAACAAAGGTTGTACCCGAATTAGATGCATATAGATATTCTAGTTTAGCAACCCAATTTATTACTGCGGAACGAGTTTCATACGGTTATACACCAACAGCAAGTACAATAATGGCTACCCTAAAAACACAAATTGATGATGTAAAAGATGCAGTTGGTGATGTAGAGTTAGTATGTTCAATTTCAAGAACAGCATTAAGTATGCTTGAACAAGGGACAAGGCTTGAAAAAGTTTTATTTAATAATGGAGTAATTGAGACAGAGGTAAGTTCTATTGACGGGGTAGCTTTACTCCCAGTACCAAGTGCAAGAATGAAAACAGCGTATACTTTATACGATGGTAAAACCGCTGGACAAGAAGTTGGAGGGTTTGTTGCGGCTGAGACAGCAAAAACAGTTAACTGGTTAATAATGCCTAGAACAGTACCTATTGCTATATCTAAACAAGATGTTCCAAGAATATTTGACCCAACAGTAAATCAGAATGCAGATGCATGGAAAGTAACATATAGAAAATACCACGATATTTGGGTAATGGATAATAAATTAGCTTCATGCTTTGTATCAATAAAAGAAGCACAGGCTTAAAAACAGAAAGGTGTAACATTATATGATAGAACTTAAAAGACATAATGTTCACAGACTTGTAAATACTAAGGAGAAAGCCGAAAGGCTTATCTCCGAAGGATTTAAAGTTGTGAATGATAAAGAAAATTTGCTTGGATTACAAAAAAACAATTCAGAGCAAGTTGACTATTCAACTATGACAACAGACCAATTAAAGGCTATGTGTAAAGACAATAATTTAGAAGGTTATACAACAAAGAACAAGGAAGATTTAATTAAATTTATTAAAGAAAATATAAAGTAGGTGTTTTATATGACACTAGATGAAAAATTAGCAGCTTTATATTCAGATGTTGATGATAATAAGTTGCTGGTGTATAGAGGTATGGCAACAGATGCTATTAAAAACTACTTAAACTTAGATTCTAATGTAACCCAAGCTACCATAGAAGCTACTTATGAAAGTGCTTTGATTCAACTTATAGGTAATAAAATAAACCAAGATGATGCTGGAAATATAAAAAGTTACACAATGTCAAAAACAAGTGTAACATATGCCAACAATTCAGCTTTTGGTATATCGGATGATATAAAAGTTTTACTTCCTTCACCTTATATAAAATTATTGGGAAGTGATTTTTAAATATGAAATATCCAATATTTTTATATAATAAAGATGTAATTGTATGGTCAACTATTTTAGGCGAAGATGGTGAGGAAGATATAAAACTCTATGAGGGCAGATGCGTTTTTAACGAAGAAAGTAAGCAAGTATTCAATGCAGACAAACAACTTATAACTATAAGTGGTAGCGTGGTCATAGGAGGGGATATAAGTCCCAACAAACTTATTAGCGGTTATGTGGTTATAGATAATAATAGAAAAAGAATATTATCGACTACAAGACCTAAAACGCCTAAAGGAACAGTATTCAGTACAGAATTGGATTTAGAATAATATGAAGGTTAAAGTAACTGTTAAACTTAACAATTCAAAGATAAGACAGTTAGAAGAAGCCAACAAACAAGCTTTTAAATTAACCGTTGAAGATGTTCTTCAAGATATTAAAGATAGCCAAGTTGTTCCGAAGGACACAGGAAGATTAGAAAATAGTGGTACTATAGAATTTATTAGTGAAGTAGTTGCATCAATAATTTTTCAGACACCATATGCAAGAAGATTATATTTTAATCCCAATTTTAATTTTCATACCGATAAAAATGCAAATGCACAGGGAATGTGGATGGATATGTATGTAAATGGTGATAAAAAAGATTTTATTATTAGTCAATACTCTATGCACTTAAAAGAACTTAGTAAAGGATTGGTAACATAAAATGTTATTAACAGAAATAAAAGATTTTTTAAAGACAACAATCACGTGCCCTAGCTGGTTCACAGGAAAGATTGACAGTACCATTGAGCAATGCATCGGAATATATAGCAGAGAGAGTTCAAAACCCAATATAGCTTTAGGAGGGTTAGATAATACATCTTATTCTACTAAAGCTATATCTATATTGATACATTGGGGCAAAAACTCTAATACAGCAGAACAAAAGGCACAGGAAGTATATAATACTCTATTTGGTAAAGATGCTGTTATAGGGAATAAGAGGGTAATTAAATTTGACATGAAATTTTCAGAACCAGTTGGAATTGGAACAGATACCAACGGTTACTATGAATACGTCATAGACTTAATAATTTATTTTGAAAGGTAGGTAATGATAAATGAGTACATTTACAGGAGTTTATCCAGTATATAATATTGAATTTAAAATAGGAACAAATGGTTTAGCAAGTACGGACACAGAAATGGTCACAATTGCAGATATGGAGACATTTTCTCCTAAAATTGATGGTTCGGTTGAAAAATGGACACCAATGACTAGTGCGGGGTGGGAAAGGTCTTTAATGACAGGAAAAGCCTTTTCTATTAGCTTGAAAGGTAAAAGAAATGTAGGGGATGAAGGGAATGACTATGTAGCAGAATGTGCATGGAAAGATGGTTTAGATTGTTCAACAAAAGCAGAGGTTAGTTTCCCCGATGGTTCAAAACTAGCTTTTAATTGTGTAATTGACGTTACAAATCCATTCGGTGACGATTCAACAAAAGTTGCACCTTTAGAGTTTGATTTAGTTGGAGACGGAAAGCCAACATTTACAGCAGCAACAGTTTAATTTGTTTTAGGAGGATTTTAGAAAATGTCAAGAGTTTATAATTTAGTAGATAAAATAAAAAATGGTAATAAAAAGCCAACAGTAAAATTAGACAAAGAACATGAATTTACTATCAATAATAGTTTCCCCGCTGCAATAGCAATTAAAGCATATGCCGAAGATGAAGAACTTGACGATATGGAGAGAATAAAGCGTATAGTTGGAACAGCTTTTAATGCCGATGCAATATCATATATAGATAGCCTTGAATTACCTATGCCACTATATATTGAATTAGTAAATGTAATTATGGCAGCTATTTCAGACATGGAACTTGACGAAATAGAAAAGATAAGTGAGGATAAGAAGAAAGCACCCAGCAGATAAATGGTATGATTTATTAGATGATTGGGATTTAATAGTTTCAAGTTTTGCAACACAATATAACATAAGACTTGCACAGGAAACTGAAATGGCGTGGGACGAGTTCTGTTCACTTCTTAAAGGCATTATGCCTGAAACACCTTTAGGTCAGATAGTTTCTATCCGTAGTGAAGAGGATAAAGATATACTTAAAAACTTTACTACGGAACACCATAAAATTAGAAATGAATGGAGAAATAGAAATAATAAAATAATAGAAATGACCGAAGAAGAAAAAGCAGAAAAAATTAAAGAAGTACAGGAATTATTTGCCAAAGCTTTTTCATAGGTATATAATAATATTATTAAAGGTTGAAAGATTAAAAGGAAGGGTGTAATTAATTATGAAGTGCAGAAAATGTGGAAGTACAAATGTTAGCGTTGTTTTGGAACAGGCGAGTGCAAAAACCAAAGTAAGGAGTACAGGCATTATATGGTCACTTATGAGACTAATTTTAATATTGTGTACTTGCGGATTATGGCTTATTGTAGGAGCAAGAGTAGGAACAAATAAAACTAAATTTATTAATAGACGGGTAGCAATATGCCAAGATTGTGGTCATAAACGTTATTTATAAAATACTATTTAAATTAAGCACTTAGTTAATACTAGGTGCTTTTTTATTTATATTAAAATAGGAAGGAGGTAATTTATATGGCAGAAGGAAATACAAGTGTTGGTAAGATTTCACTTGATTTGGAGATTAAAAGTGATTTAGAAGCACAAGTTAACAAAGTTAGTGAGAATATAGCTAACAAGCTTAAAAATAGTTTAAACGGTTCTACTAATGGTATATTTAATTCTATGTCACAGGAAATGGACAAAAGCCTTAACAAAGTTAATAATTCACTTAAAAACGGTTTAAGTAAAATGAAAGACAATGTTAAAAGTTCATTAAGTGGAATATTTAGTAATATTAAACCTACTAATACACCTAAAGTCGAATTTCCAAAAACAGATATTCAATCACCTAAAAGTAGTGTTGATATCGTACAACCAGTAACAAGACCACCACCTAAATTTGATGTTGAAGTTGTTAAAACGCAAATGGAAAATCTTCAAAATACTTTAGATACCACTAATAAAAAAATAGAGTATCAAAAAGAAAAACTAGCAAGACTAAAAGAAGAATATGACCAAGCTTTTAATATAACTAAAAAAAATAAATTAGCAGAACAAATAATGATGACAGAACAAAGAATTGATACATTTACTGCAAAGTCAGACAGATTAGGGTTTAAACTTGCAGACCTAGATGAAAAGTTTGCAGCGTTTGGAGCAGCAAACGAGTCAGCAGCAACGAAAACTAATATATTAGATGAAAGTTTAGCAAAAACAGGTGAAGAAGCTACAATTACAGGGAAGAAAATATCTCGATTATCTGAAATGACTAGAATGTTTTCTAATGGTGCAAATAGTTCCATAGGAATGATGAAAAGGTTGGGTAACCAATTTAGTCAACTAGGTTCTAAAACTGATTCGGGTAATGGAAGTTTTCAAAGGTATCATTATTCTTTAGGAATGATAGCAAGACAATTTTTAACATGGATGATTATCTTACCAGTTTTAATGAGGGGAATTAATGCTTTAGCAACTGGTTTATGGAACGATTTAAAAACCAATGAACAGTTTAATAATTCACTTAACCAAATAAAAACTAATTTAATGGTTGCATTTACACCGATTTATCAAGCAATTTTACCAGCTTTAAATGCTTTAATGTCATCTTTAGCAACAGCAACAACATACTTAGCGAGTTTTATATCAGCTATATTTGGGAAAACTTATCAACAAAGTTACCAAGCGACACAACAGTTAATCAATGCTAAACAGGCAATGGGGGCATATGGTGATAGTGCTAAAAAGGCTGCAACCGATGCAAAGGATGCTATAAGTGGACTTGCTGGTATAGATGAAATTAATAATCTAAGTAAAAATAATAGTTCAACCCCCGATACTTCCGATGTACCTACATTAACACAACCAAGTATTGATACATCAGCGGTTGACTCACAAATGCAAGGACTAGCAGAAAAATTCAAGGAAATATTAGGAAAAATATTTGACCCTATGAAAGAAGCGTGGACATCCGAAGGCAAAAATACAATAGATGCTTTAAAATATGCTTTAGGTGAAATTTGGGAACTAGCAAAAGACATAGGAAAGACCTTTCTCGATGTTTGGGATAATGGAACAGGGGTAAGAGTATGTACCGATATTCTTAAATTATTACAAACAATATTTAATATAGTTGGAGATATTGCAAAGGCATTTAAAACAGCGTGGGATAACAACGAATTGGGAAAACAGGTTGTACAAGCTTTATTTGATGCTTTTGATGATATTTTAAAATTATTAATAGACATAGGTAATACTTTTAGGGATGTTTGGAATGACGGTTTAGGCGTTGAAATTTGCACTAACATATTAGAAATATTAAAAAATATATTTACTATTATAGGCCAAATTGCAATATCTTTTAAAAATGCGTGGGATAGCGGTTTAGGTAAACAATTAATGACAGATATATTAAACCTTTTAAATGGTTGTTTAAGAGTTATAAAGGATATTACATCTTCATTTTCTAATGCATGGTCAAACAACGGTGATACTGTTTGTAAAGGAATATTGCTTATACTGGATGATATAGTTGGAACTATTTCAGATATTGCTAACAAATGGTCTGATGCGTGGGAGAACAATGGTGCTGGTGATACTCTTATGAATAGTTTGCTTATCACTTTAGGTAAAATACTTACAACTGTAGGAGATATAGGGCAAGGTATTAGAGAAAGTATAGGAAAAGCAGTAGATACAATATTCCCAGCAATAATTCAATTTGCAACTAATGTTTCTACAGGATTAGGAAATATTACAGACGGATTTAAAACTATTTGGGATAACGGAGGTAAGGTTCTTTTTGATGGAATAGTAAAATTAATAGCACAAATAGCGACTCTAATATTACAAATTACTGGTGGGGCATTTAAAGATTTCAGTAGCTTGTTTAAAGATGTTTTAGCACCAGCAATAGGGATAGTATTCGATATAATAGGAAAATTAGTTGGTAAAATAGCCGATTTAGTTGGTTGGATTAATCAATGTAAACCACTTGCGGATGCGTTAAGCATTGCATTGGTTGGAGTTGGTACTGCATTGGTTGGAGCAAAAATAATTGAAACAATTGCTGGTGTAGTTGATTCGTTTAAAGTTCTTAGTTCTGCTATATCACTTGTTTTCAAAGGTGGAATAATATCGGGTCTTATTGATATAGGTGGTGCAATAGTTGCTGCTATCGGTGGATGGCCATTATTAATAGGTGCTGCGGTTATTGCTATTGGAGTAGTAATATATCAACATTGGGACGAAATAAAAGCTAAGACAACAGAAATATGGAATGGTATAAAACAATTTTTATCTCAATGGGGAACTGATTTATTAGCTTTCTTTACTGGTGGTCCTATTGCTTTAGTAGTTACAGAGGTAGCCAAACATTGGGACGAAATTAAATCAAAAACATCCGAAGTATGGAGCGGTATAAAAGATTGGTTATCGACTAAATGGAATGAAATCAAAACCGATGCATCGAGCACATTTAATGATGTTAAAACTTATATAGGACAAAAGTGGGATGAAGTTAAAACCAATACAAGCGACACGTGGGAAAATATTAAAACTACTTTAAGCAATAAATGGAGTGAAATCACTACAAACTCTACTACTACGTGGGACAATATTAAAAAATATATAAGTGATAAATGGACAGAGGTAAATAATGATGCACCAGCATTGTGGGATTCAATTAAAACTACATTAGGTGGAAAATGGAACGAAATTTCTACAGATTCCCAAACAATTTGGAATGGCATAGTTAATTTTCTAAACAGTACATTTTCTAGTAGTTGGAGTGGTGCGTGGAATGGTTTAGTTGATATTGTTAGTAAAGCTTTCAATGGTTTAGAATCAACCGTAAAAAAACCAATTAATGCAATAATAGGAATGGTTAATAAATTAATTGATGCTTTAGATTCTATTCAAATAGATATACCCGATTGGTTTCCTGGAAGTATGGCGGGAGAAAGTTTCGGTATTGATATACCTCACATACCAGCGTTAGCAACTGGTGGTATCGTAGATAGTCCTACACTTGCCATGATAGGAGAAACGAAACATTCCGAAGCGGTATTACCTTTAGAACAAAATACTGGTTGGATGGACACTATAGCTGACAAAGTTGCAAATAAAATGAGTAGTACTACTACCCAAACAGAATCATCAAGTAGTAGCGGTGATTTTATATTTATGATAGATGGTGATGTAATTGGTAAAGTCGCTATAAATCAGCTAAAAAAAGCACAAAGACAAGGAAAAATTAATGTAATTCCAACGTAGGAGGTGTATAATGTTAAGTGTAAATAATACAGATTTGACATTTCCTAAGAGTTATAGTGTAATATTGTCAGACATTGATGCAAATTCGCAAAGAAATGCAAACGGTGAACTCATAAGGGACAGACTATGTGTGAAAAGAAAACTAGAAATGCAATGGCAGCCACTAACTCAAGATGAAATATCAATAATTTTAACAGCAGTACAAGATACATTTTTCGATTGTACATTTCTTGACCCAAAAGACGGAGTCATAACAAAAACTATGTACGTGGGAGATAGAACAGCACCCGCATATATAGTTGATGAAGAAAGCAACACAGGAAAATGGAATAATCTAAAAATGGATTTTATAGAAAAATAAATTAATTTAAGGAGTGATTTTTTAAATGTTAAAATCAGCAAAAAGTATAACATTAACTGGACAATCTTTTATTGGAGAAACCCAAGCAGTATACATGAGTGCAAGTGTTTCTACAGACGGTACTACTAATGGCACTATTACAAATACCATTATGAACCAAGCTATTTATATAGCAAATAAGACAGAATGTAGGAAAGATATTTCCGATTTTGAAGATTTAGTTTATGTAGCACAGGATGAAATTGCAAGTGATTTGTCTTCAACTACTACAACCGCTTAACAACAATAGCACTTCTTATGAGGTGCTTTCTTATTATTTGAATTTGAAAGGATGATATAAAGATGAAAACTACAAACAGAGAATTATTAAACAAGGTTAGTGTATTAAACACTATAACACAAAAGCAATTACCAGTTAAAGTATCTTATGCTATTGCTAAGAACATTAATACAATTAATAAAGAATTATCAATTTTAGAAGATGAAAAACAAAAATTAATAAAAGAATATGCTTTAAAAGATGAACATGGAAATCCACAAACAGAGGGCGTTAACTTTAAATTTCCAAATAAAGAAAAAGAAAATGAGTGTAATGAAAAATATAATGAATTGCTTGACATAGAAGTTGAGATTGAATTGAAGTCAATCCAATCGGAAGAATTATTTAAGTCTACAATAGATTTTTCCCCAGCGGAATTAATGCAATTAGATTTTATGATTAATGACTAATTTAAAATTTAATTTTTAAATGAAAGGAGGTTTTTATGTACAGTACAAGCAATAATTATAAATTATATATAAATAAACCTTCAAGAATTTTTGAAAGTAAAATCATAATAGGAAATAGAACATTTACTAATGACGATGTTATCCAAATTATACCCGAAGTGGTACAACCTAATGATGGTTTTTCTATTGGCAATACAATATCACAGAGTTTAGAAATAACGCTTAGGAATGATGGTGGGGCATATGCTAGTGTAGGGGTAGTAAATGCTAGTATTGCTTTAAACATAGAAGAATTTTTAGAGTATGTTCCTTTAGGTATATTTAATATTGATGATGTAAATAAAACTGACTATACAGTAAAACTTACTTGCTATGATAATATGATTAAGTTTGAAACACCTTATGCATCTAGTTTGGGTAATACCCCTACATTGCAACAAGTAGTGGATGAATTAAAGAATTTAACTGGTGTTGATTATGATATAACTAATTGGATTATACCAAACTATACAGTAACTAAATTAAGTGGTTATACTTGCAGAGAAGTTTTAGGCTACGTTGCTTCAATTTGTGGCGGCAATGCTTATATTACAAGACAAGGCAAATTTACTGTAGTTGTTCCAAGAGAAGTTGATTATACAATTGAAACTAAAAGTATGATTAACCAAGGTTATAAAATAGAAGACCAAACTTATAAAATAGGTATGATAACTTGTCAAAATAAAAATTCAGATGATAATACTGGTTATGATAGTTCTGAGGATAAAAATACCATTAGTGTTGGTTCTTTAAGTGCTGATTCCATGGAATTAGCTTTCACAAATTCGTGGGTAACAGAAAGTATTTTAACTGATATTTATAATAAATTAAAAAATTTTAGTTATTTAGGCTATGATTTAAAGTGGCAAGGTGATTTAGTTTTAGATGCTGGTGACATTATAACAGTAATAGATAAAAACAATATTGCTAGAAAAACTTTAGTATTTGCTAATAAATTAACTTATACGGGTGGACTTACAGCCGAAACAAGTGCTAAAGGAGAAACCAAAAACTCTAATTCATTTAGTTCCGTTGGAAACAATTCACAGACTATAAACAGACTTTCTGTAAAGATACTTATAGCAGAACAGGCCATCATAACTAAAGCGAATATAAAGGACTTAGAAGCAACAAATGCAAAGGTAGAAACATTAGATGCAGATATAGCAACTATAAATACAGCACTTATCAGTTATGCTAAAATAGACAATTTAGACGCTACTAATGCACGTGTTACTAATTTGGAAGTTAGTTCAGCTACAGTAACTCAATTGACCGCTACTAATGCTAATGTGGCAACATTGACTACATCTGTGGCAAATATAAATACAGCATTAATAAGCAAGGCTAATGTGGCAGATTTAAACGCAACTAATGCTACAGTATCTAATTTAAATACAGACTTAGCGAACGTTAAAACATTAGTTAACGGAAATCTTACAAGTGCTAATATCCAATCTTTAGTATTAACATCTAGTAAAGTTACCGTAGATAATGGATTTATTAAAAATGCTATGATAGAAAGTTTGGATGTAACTAAAATAAATGCGGGAACTTTAAATACAAATAAAATAAGTGTTTCATCTAGTGATGGTAGTTTAATTATTGCTGGTGCAACACAACAGTTTAAAGATTCCGATGGCAAAGTGAGATTACAATTAGGCCAAGATACAACAGGTGATTTTAATTTTATACTGAGGTCAAGTGACGGTACAACAACTCTTATAGATGGAACTGGTGTACATGAGAAAGCTATAGCTGATAAACTAATCAAGACTAACATGGTTGCAGACTCAGCTATTGGAGAACAACAAATTAACTATAGTAGCTTTATAACTGGTTTTAATAAAGATACCAACACTAATTATATTGATTCCAGCAAAGTTGCAATAGATTTAACTGGTCAAACTTTAGATATTGCATTTAATAATATTAATGCTAAAGTGGATGGAATAAAAACCACAACAGAAACCAATACAACTTCTATTTCAGCCATTCAAGGTCAAATTAGTACTTTAATTTCAAATACTACAATTACTAAAGACGGGACTACAACTCAACTTAAAGATGCTTATAACAGCACAGTTAACACTATAAATAGTATGCAGACTACTATAGGACAGCATACAACTGATATAGATGTAAATACAGGGGATATCACTTCTATAAATAGTAGTGTTTCATCAATACAAGCCAGTTTAAGCAGTATTAGCGCAAGTTTAAGCAGTACAAAATCTACAGTTGATAATCATACAACTCAAATTTCTACAGCTAATACCAATATTACTACAGCATTAAATAATGCAAGTAGCGCTGTGAATACTGCAAATACCGCTAAGACTACAGCAACAACCGCAAGTACTGATGCAAGTAATGCCAAGACTACTGCAAACACAGCTAGTACAAACGCAAGTACAGCTTTAACAAATTCTAATACAGCAATTTCTACAGCAAATACGGCTAGTACTAATGCGAGTAGTGCCGTAACAACAGCTAATAAAGTAAGTTCGGACGTTGCTACTTTAAACACTACAGTAACAAATACAATAAGCAGAGTTTCTAGCTTAGAGTTGACTACAACTAGTCTTACTACCAGGATTGGAAATACTGAAACTACGTTGAGTAATTTAAGTATTGGTGGAAGGAATTTATTAAGAAATAGTACGGGTGATTTTGGGACTTCCTATTGGCAATCAGGAGTTGTTTCTGAAAATAAATAT
Source organism: Bacillota bacterium (assembly GCA_032907345.1). Taxonomy (GTDB): domain Bacteria; phylum Bacillota; class Clostridia; order Clostridiales; family Clostridiaceae; genus JAJBWD01. The sequence continues at coordinate 22,743 of JAJBWD010000143.1, forward strand.
AATTTTAATAGTCTTAAAATTTCAAATACAGCAACCTCAGAATTAACTAGAGGTTCAAATAGAATAATATTAAAACCAAATACAACTTATACTATTAGCTTTTATATAACTAGTGATAGTAATTTAACAAGTTCTGATATGTTTCTTCTATGCAGAAAAATTAATTCTACCAAGGATTACGATTATTCACCCGCAAAGCTAAATATGACACCATCAACTACAGGCTATGATTATGTAACTTGGAAATATACAACACCATCAGATATACAAGATGGATATATTAGATTAGATAATAATGGAACTAAGGCTTCGGGAACAGCCTCCAACGTTTGGTTTAGTAGAATAAAAGTAGAAGAAGGAACAATCCCAACAGACTGGACACCTGCACCAGAAGATATAGACAATTCTATACAATCGGTTAAAGATTATGCTACAACAACCATTAACAGTAATGTTTCGACTATTAATCAAACCACAGATAGCATAAAAGCAGATGTTTCAAGCTTAAAAAGTTCTGTTACAACTATTAACACTACATTAGGCAACAAAGCAGATACAACAACAGTTACTAATATTAGTAATACCGTTGCATCACTTCAAACTAGTATTAGTGGTATCAACGCAAGTATAACAAGCTTAAATAGCAATGTAACAACAGTAACTACTACAGCTAATAATGCTAATACCAAAATAGATAATCTTCAAATTGGTGGAAGAAATTTATGGTTAAAAACTAAAGAATATGATGCTGTAAATGATGCAAGATGGGTTGATAATAATACAGGTTCAAGACCTAGTAGTGGATATAGTGCTTCGGGGGCATGGAATGGATTAGGCGTTATTAGAATAACAAGTGCTTGGGCAGATTTAAGCCAAAGAGTTACTTTAGAAACAAATACAAATTATGTTTTATCAGCATGGATAAAATCAGAAAGTGATTCAGCTTTAGCTAGTCTTAACGCTTATGCGAATAGTGATTCCAAAGTTACACAACAAAGTTTCGCTCAAGGTCAAAGTATATCTACAACGTGGACTAGATATTATTTTGTATTTAATTCGGGTAGTTTAACAACTTCTACTTGCAGATTTGAAAATGGTAATAGTAATGCTTATTTAATTTGTGGCTTAAAACTCGAAAAAGGTAATAAACCAACCGATTATACTGTAGCACCCGAAGATATTGATAGTTCTATCACAGGAGTAAATACAACAGCAACAAATGCAATTAATACCGCTAATACTGCAACTACAAATTTAGCAAACTTAACTACAACCGTAAGTAATGTTACGAATAGAGTTTCTTCACTTGAATTAACTACAAGTGGACTTACAACAACAGTTTCAAATGTTCAGACTACAATAAATAGTTTACAAGTTGGTGGCAAAAATTTACTGGAGCAAACAGCAGATTTAACTACCGTTAATGGTCTTGGAACTTGGAATATAGTTAAAGATACAGATGGATATTCTGTTTTACAGATAAATACAACATCTACGGGTTGGGTTGAGTGCCAAATTAAATTATATTCTATAATAAATACGCTTACTGGCAAATTAACATTGTCATTCGATTACCAGTCAGACACTAAAAATAACCTTTCGGTTAGCTTAGGCATTTTTAGTGAAAGTGGGGGTAGAATTACGGAAATTTCCAATGTGATTATAGATAGTGTTGCTACTTTTGCAGATATTGGCAATGGATGGAAAAGGGCAATTTATATATTTAATCAAACATTAACAACCGACAATGAAACATACCATTATAGAATGCAATTTAAAAAGACAGTAAATTATACTGGTAGTATTAAAATTAAAAAACCGAAGCTAGAAATAGGAAACCAAGCTACCGACTGGACACCCGCTCCCGAAGATGTTGACCAAGCTATTTCAGACGTACAAACATATGCTACAACTACAATCAATAGTGCAGTTAGTACAATAAATCAAACAACAGACAGTATAAAAGCTAATGTTACAAGTTTGCAAAGTAGCGTAAATACCATTAATACAAGCTTAGGCAATAAGGCAGAAACTAGCACGGTTACAGCTATAAGCAATAGAACTGCAAGTTTAGAAACAAGTTTAACAGGAATAAATGCAAGTATCACAACTATTAATAGTAATGTTTCTAGTGTAACCACAACAGCTAATGCGGCTAAAAGCGCTATTGATGGTTTACAAATTGGTGGAAGAAATTTATTAAACGATAGTGGATTCGAGTTAGGCACAATAACCAAAAGTACTGTTAATTCGGGGACAATATCAATTACAACGGAAGATAAGTATTATGGAAATAAATCTTTAAAAGTTGTTACTTCAACATCTTCGACAGCTAGTGGTGGTTGCGTTATATGTTCCAATTTAGTTGTTGGTTTAAAATATACCTCAACATTATGGATAAAATGTACAACAGGAGATAGCGTTAATTATAGAATAATGAATAGTACATGGAATACAATTACAAGTTCATCACCTACGTTAGTTGCGAACACATGGACTAAATTAACATTAACATTTACCGCGACTGAAACTTCATGCAAAGTGGGAGTCTTAAATGGGACTGCAAAGGCAATCACTTTTTATTTAGATTGTATTAAGGTAGAATTGGGAAATATGCCTACCGACTGGACACCCGCTCCCGAAGACACAGACACACAAATTTCTACAATAAATAGTTCTGTAAGTACATTACAAAGTTCTGTTAGTGTTTTGCAAAGTCAAATATCTCTAAAGGTAGAACAAAGTAATATTGATAGTGCAGTAAGCACAATAAACGGTCAAATTGCAACAACTAATGCAAGCATAAGCAGTATGCAAAGTTCTATTAATTTACAATTAGATAGTATTACAAGTAAAGTTTCTAAAATTTCATCTTCTAATTTAGCAGTCGGTGGAGATTTTCAAACACTAAATTCAACATATTGGTATATAAGACCAGACGGAACAGACATATTTTCTTTGTCTTTAGATACAACAAATGTATTCAATAGTAACAACAGTTTAGCAATTACGTGTACTGCAATAGGCGGAACATCTAGTAAAGAATGTACAATCAGATTAAATGAACAATATGCTCTAGGAACTGTTTATAATATTACTTTTTACGCTAAAGCAAGTACGCAAATGACAGTTTATTTTAGAGCGGGATATACAACGTACCCTAACGGTGGCAACAGCGTTATAATAGACACAACATGGAAACAATATAGTGTTAACTTTACATCTCATGCTACTAATTTAGACAAGTATATATACTATTATATGAGTGCGGTAGGTACTCTTTACTTAAATACTGTTATGGTAACAGGCAATGTGGTAGGTAGTATAGTTTCACAAAGTCCAACCCAAGTAATGACAGCATTTAATAATATCAGTCAATACTTTCAGGTAAGTGCAGATGGTGCTAAGTTTGGGGATTTGGCTAGTGGTGATTATACTGTAATGAATGATAAGGGGTTGCAGCATTATATTGGAGATACTGGTTACAACTATATGTATGTAACATATGTACAAGACACAACAATTAACGTTATAGGAAAAACGTATAAATTTGGTTACAATAGCGACGGTACTTTAAAATTTCAAGAAGATAGTTACACAATACCATATGACGATTCACTTAAAAAAATGTTAAATGGTAGAGTTCCTAAATATGTATTTCTTATGGTGTTTAAATCTATAACGTTGCCACAAATTCCAAGCGGGTGGGATGACCGTTCATGGACTATTTTTCATTCTTCATTTGACTCTAATTCATTGGCTTCTCCAAGTGGAAATATGCACGATGTAACTTGCAATTCACAAGGATTTACGTTTCAAGGATTTCAAGTTAGATACAAACTTGATGATAACATCTCATTTAACGCCGTATCGGGTGGAACAGTAAGATGTAGATTTTTAATATTTGCATAAAAGAATAATTAAAAGATGCAGAAACATTACAATAACAAAAGGGGACTTTTAGGAGTCTCTTTTTAGTTTGCACTTTTATTTTAATTTTACATAAGGTAAAATTAAATTAGTTAATATGTTAGGGGGTGGAAAAATTGGAATTTACATTTAAAAAGAGAAAACTTATACAAAGGATGGTGTACGTGTGGAATTAAATAGCACAACAATAACAACAATTGGATTATTATTTACCTTGTTTAACCTATTAGTCGGATATGTAGGCTATAATCTAGCTAAAAAGCGTGATGATAAACAGGATAAACAAGAAATAAAACTAGAAACAAAAGAAGATACGGTAGCACAAACAGAATTAAAAATGTCACTAGAATATATTTCAAGGGGAATTGATGATATACGATTAGAAATAAGAGATATGAAAACCGATGCTAAAATGAAAGATGAAAAAATAAATAATTTAACAGTAAAATATGCACAATTAGAAGCAAGTTTAAAATCAGAACATAAGAGATTAGATGAACATGATATTAGGTTGAGTGAAATTGAAAGAGAAAGGAAGTAAATAAATAAAATGAACATTGATTTAAAAGCAAGATTCAGAAATAAAACATTTATAATAGCAATGATAGGGGCAATAGTATTATTGATTCAACAGTTAGGTTTTAAAGATATAATCCCTAACAATTATGCCGATATAGTTAATTCTATATTAAGTATATTGGTTATGTTAGGAATTGTAGTAGACCCAACATCAACAGGTGTTTCCGATACTGTAGTTTCTCAAGCAACTGTAGAAGCTACAAATAATGATATAGAAACTAAAACAGAATCAACAACTACAGCTATCAATAATACGGTTACAGAAAATTCGGCTAGTTCGAAAATTGTAGTAGATAATCCAGCCGATACTATATCTATAGGACAAGAAGTTAACGCAGTAAGTGCAGACAAGCCACAATAAAAGAAAGAAGATGATTATATGAAGTGGGCATGGTGTCTTGAAGGAGACGATAATAAATTATTAACAGGTTGGGTGAAAGTAGGAAATTACTGGTATTTATTCGATGCTAATGGTGTAATGCTAACAGGTTGGTATAAAGATTCTAATAGTAAATGGTATTACTTAAATGAAGCTACAACAGAAACTTTTCCACAGGGTTCAATGGTTACAGGATGGAAACAGATAGATAATAACTGGTATTACTTCTTTGACTCTACAAATGAAAGCCAAGCCGAATACATAGGTACTACAGTTTGTAGTTGTACTAAAACTTTAAGTGATGGAAAAACTTACACTTTTAATGAAAAAGGTGTATGGATTCCAACTATCAATCTTTTAAGTGACAAAGGTGCAGACTTTATTGGTAGTTGGGAAGGTTTTTGGAAACAGGCTCAATATGACCCTTATTACCCTAACGATAAGAGGTATATTACAATTGGATATGGTACAACCTTTAGTGCTATACCTAGTGCTTTCAATATTGATAATCCACTAAATACAACTTGTACAGTAGAACAGGCTAGAGAATGGTTAGAAGAAGAAGCACAAAGTTGTTCTAAAACAATAAAAGCTGATTTAGATAATAAAGGAATAACTTTAAATCAAAATCAACTAGATGCATTAATAAGTTTCGCATATAATTGTGGTGCTGGTGCTTTATTAGGTTCTACACTTTATAAAAATATTTGTAATGGTCTTACAGATGCAAATACAATTACATCTAATTTTCAAGCGTGGAGCAAAGCAAATGGAGCAACATCGCCAGGATTATTAAAGAGAAGAACTTCCGAAGCTGCATTATATTTAAGCGGAGACTATCAAGGAAATAATTAAAATTTAAATAAGCAAGAGTGTCAAAAGGTATAGATATAATAGTCTATACCTTTATTTTTTTTATTTTAAAATAAATTTTTCCTAATTTAATAATATATGTTGCAAAAAGTATTAAAATGTAATAACATATAAATATCAGATGTATTCAAAAGTAATACATTGTAATATTAGGAGGTTGAAAAAATGAGTTTAGGAATTGATTTAGGGAACAAAGTTGTAAAAACAAGTGAAATGAAAAAATTTGACAGTAGGGTTGCAAATGGTCATTTTGATTTAAACAAAAATGATATTAAGGTGGAATACGAAGGAAAGAAATATACAGTAGGCACAGGGACAGCAGTATTAGGCAATGATAGATATTTTAACAAACTATATGATATATGTTTATTAACAGCTATAGCAATGTCTAGTGATGCAATATTTATAGAAGAAAATATTGTTATAGGTATGCCACCCGAATTATTTGAGTCGGATTTAAAGGATGAAGTAGAAAATAAATTAAATAGTATAGGATTGAAAAATATAACTGTAAATGGGGTTGCTAAAAGTATCAGAATACTAAAAGCTAATGTGTTTGAAGAATCAGCAATAGTGTTTAGGAATACTAAAGAATATAGAGATAAAAGAGTATTGGTAATTGACATTGGTGGCGGCACAGCAGATATTTCTCAGTTTAAAAATTTAGAGTTAGAAAAAAGTACAACTACTAAATATGGAATGTTATCTCTATATGAAAATATGAAAAAAGCAATCAATACAAAGTATTTAGCTAAGTTAACAAGTGAAGATATGGTTAATTTAATAAATAAAGATTTTACTATTATAAAAGGGAACACTAAAGATATTTCATTTACTAAAGATATTATTCAAGAACATGTAATGAAAATTTACAACGAAGTACAAAACTTTGACTATGATAATTCTAAAATATTGATTATTGGTGGGGGTGCATTACCTTTAAGTGATTATTTTAGAAGATTACTACCATATATTGAAATACCAGCAGATAGTCAATTTACTAATGCTTTAACATATGAGAGGGTGGGGGAAATGCTTAATGGTAGGAAATAAATCAAAAACAGAAGGAATCAGAAAAACAGTTTATTTCGGGGATAGCGAGAATGCTTTGTTAGAGTATGCTTTAAAAGAATCGAATAATAAATTTGCAGCTTATATTAAAGGTTTAATAAAAAAAGATATGAATAAAGAACCTTTAGAAAATATAGTTAAAAATATTGTTGAAGATTATTTAAATAATAAACAAATTACTACTAATGCAATAGAACAACCCAAAGAACTTAGTTACGATGATGAAGGTATGAATGCACTAAATAAATTTATAGGAAGGAAATAATATTTTAAATCTCTACACCTATTCAGTAAGTTCTTAACTGGCTTATTTATTAGGTGTATATTTTTTTATTTTAATTACTACACCTAATGTTCTATTTTTATTATTAAGTAATATAATAACTATATAAGCCTTAAGATTTGATTGTTTTTGGATATAATTCAGCCTAGCACCAAGTACACAAAAAGCATACTTGATACTAGACCGAATTACAGATATAAGCCTTTGAGTTGTCACGCCCCTATCAATACACTACTTATTCATAATAAACCCTTATACAAGCTACGTTCTGCCCTCGCCTTTAGATGGTTTAAATGCCCCTTGATGGTTAATCAAAGTCAGAAGTTCCATTTATCCTGTTATCCCTGTCCAATTCATGGTTGACACCGCCACAGTAACCCTCGTAAGTAGTGAAATGAGTTTTAGACATAGTTATACTATAAATAATTACTGCCCCTCTGAACGTGTTTCAGTTCACTTTGCAACGGTCATGAGAGAGTGACCTTTCTTTTTATTTTAAGTGGCTGTATGGCTTATCCCACTTAAAAAGCCACAACAAAAAACTCTAACGGTGCAATTACCATTAGAGTTATAAATTTCTTATTTACAAAGTATTAAATATTTGTTATACTTAACACATTAAATAAGTCTTTCGTTACTTTTTTGGTATTGCTGTACCATTTAAGTTCCTAGCTTATTGGAACTGGGGAGTTCTAATAAGTGAGAAGGACTTTTTTTTATTTCGTTAAAACAATTATATACCTTAAATGTGGATATGTAAATACAATATTTGAGAGTAGCTGAAAAGTTACTCTATTTTTGTGTAAAAAATCAGTAACACTTACACAATTAGTACATAGCATATAAGTATAAAGTAATTACGATTGAGGTACAACGTGAGTAAATTTAGATTCCAAATTAGTTTTAAACAAACAAAAAAAGATATGGAACTATTTGCAGCCATCCAAGCATTAGAAGAACAAAATCGAAGCCAAACATTAAAAGAAATTTTATATCAATATTTAGTGGAGGGGAAAAGATATGAAAAATAAAACAATGACTATACATCAATTTTTACAAATGTGTAGAGTAAAGGAATTTAATCCTAAGAGGTCACATAAGAGGTTTTATATTTTAGTAGTGCTATTTATCGTTTTAGGGTTTGCAACCATAATCAGGGGCGAATTAACACCAACAGATAGTGCTACAGCATTTCAATTAAATAATATTAATTTTTTGAGGTGATTAATTATGATTAAAGAAATACTTTGTTTACAAATGTTATTAGATGGAGTTGTTGCAGCTTATTGTTTTTATAGAGCATTCAAATCATTCGGAGGTAATTAATATGGTTTCATTAAATACAGTTTTAATGTTAGCAAAACAAGGATTTTTTTATAAAACTTTTGTACCGCATGGACTAACTAGAGATTTAACATCCTTTTTAGATTTTACATTAGTAACAATGGTAGGTGGTGAAATATTAGCATATATTTTAAAACAAAAGACTCAAAAAAAAACTAAATTAGCAAACGGTCACTTAATAAACGAAAATGATGTACTGGATATTTTAGGTAATGATGGTTTAATTCTTTCTAAAGATATTCAGTTAAAACGAAAATATGATTATGAAGGGTCGGCTGTATTTGGTGCAACAGGAAGTGGGAAAACAACAGGCTTTTATATACCCAATTTATTAAATAACAATTTAAAGGGAAGTATTGTAGTTAATGACCCAAGTAATGAAATATTTGAAGCAACATCATGGTATCAGAAAAATATATGCCACAGAAAGATTTTAAGGTTTGCACCATTAGAACCAAATAATTCAGAAATGTATAATTTATTATCCACCTGTAGAGACAATGACGAAGTAAAAGAACTATCTTCAATCCTTTTGCTAAACGGAGGGATAGCAATAGAACTTAGTACAGGGAAAAAAGTTGGGGGTGCGGAGTGGCTACAAATGAGCGAAGGATTACTAAGTGCAGCTTTAATTTATTCTAAAGACTTAGGTTATCCATACGATAACGTGGAATTTGCTTTAAGATTAATAATAACTATGACTACAAAAGAACTAGATTTATTATTTAGTGAAAGTAAAGACGTAGATTGTAAAACAGAGTGGGCAACATTTAAAATTATAGGAGGGGCAGATAGAACTGAGGGGAGCATAAAAATAACTTTATCCAGCAATCTAAGAAGATTTACAGATAAAAGGATAAGTCAAGTCAACTCAATAACTACTTTTAATTTTGAAGACTTTAGAAAAGAACCCACTATACTTTATATATGCTACCCCGAACACAAATCAAGTTATATTTCTCCATATACAGGAGCATTCTTAAGTAGAATGTTGGATAGATTAATTGAAGAATATCATGACAATTCCGTACCAATTCATTGCTTTTTTGAAGAATTTTGTGACATAGGTATGATTACAGATATGCCAAGTAAAGCAAGAACGGTTAGGAAAAGAGAAATTTCTCTTAATATATGTATTCAGGGGTTAACACAGTTATACCAAATTTACGGTAAAGATAATGGAATATCTATATTAAATAATCTTAAAACTAAAATGATATTTCCTTCAATGAGTGATGAAGAAGCATTGAGGTATATTTCAACTTTATGTGGAGAAAAAGAAATTGAAACTGTATCTAAAAGTGAAAATAAAAGTGGAACTAGCACCAGTTATAGCAAAACAAAAATAAAAATGTTTTCCGAAAGTGACTTAAGATGTTTAAATAGTGATGAATTGCTAATAGTTACAAGTAATAAAAATCCTATATTATCTAAACAAAATACCTATTTTACGAATGAAAAATATACAAGTAGCATAAAAAAACCAGTTGAAATTGAATATAAGCCGACAAAAAGGTTTGATTTTTTAGATTATATAGAAGACCTAAAAGTTGATTTAGCAATTTCTAAGGAGGAGGATTACAACGTCCGAGAAGAATTATTTAGATAATCAACGAGCAGATGATAAAAGGGAACTAGATAAATATAATAAACATACAGGAGTAACACCGATAAACTATTTTGTAGTTTTTAGAATAGATAGAAAATATAAAACAGTAGATTCCATAAAAGGATTTGAAATACACAATCTTAGGAAAAAAGAAGTACCCAATGCAGACCCAAGTAAAACACATTTAAATAGAGTTCTAATAGGTTCGGAGAATATAGTCCAAGATGTAAAAGAATATGTTTATGGTATTAAGATAAGAAGTAACGCTAATATTGCGATAGATATGGTTTTTACTGTTAATCATAAGTTTTTTGAGAATTTACCACCACAGGATTTAGAAAAGTGGATTGATTGGAATATGAAATTTTTCAAAGACAATTTTGGAGATAATGTTATTAGCTGCGTATTACATCAAGACGAGTCAGCACCTCATTTTCACTTACTTTTGTGCCCTCGTTTTTGGAACGAAGATAAAAATCGTTATGAATTATCCAGTAATAAATATTTCGGAAGTAAAATCCAGCTTAGAGAATGGCAAACAAAATATGCCAACCATATGCATTCCAAATTTAATAATCTTATAAGGGGTATAAAAGGCAGTAAGGCTAGGCACATGGATATAAAGGAATATTATGCCTTAATTAATAAAAAGCTTGAAGAAAAGGACAATAGTAGTATTCTAGCACATGCCAAACAAAGTTATCTCTTAGAAAAACGTGTAAGAGCTTTACAAAATACTATCATGCAGCTACAGGAAGATGAAAGATTTAAAAAATTATTAGATAGAACTGAAAAGGCAGAAAAGAAAACAAAAGAATATAGAGATATTGCTAAGGAAATGAAAAAGCAATTTAATATAAGTAATAAAGATGTTGATGAAATTATTGATAAGGTTCAAGAAAAAAATAATAAGGGGCGTGAAAGATAGTGGAATTTATAACTACTCTTTACCACAAAACAAAAGACTTTTTCAACAAAAATTATGATAGCAAAGGATATATAGAATTAGAAAGCCAAGGATTTGAGGATTATATGACAGGGTTGCAAAAAGAAAACGAAGAACTAAAATTAAAACTTAAAAATTATGAAAATGATTATTTAGTAACAGAAAATTTAATGTTAAAAGAAGAAATAAAAAGGAAAGACCGATTTATAGATGAAATAACCATGGATAATATAAATATGGAAAGTCATATGTTATATATCGAATCAGAAAATGATGATTTAACTGAAAAAAATAAAATTCTAAATGATAAAATAGACAGTTTAGAGCAACAACAAGAAATAGATGAACGGATTGACGATGATATTGATTATTACGGAACAAAAGAACTTGATAAAAATCAATATTTTGACATGTTAGAAAAAGTTACAAATGATAAAAATACTTATAAAGATGTTATAAATGTAATGTGTGATAAATATAATATACCACATGACTCAGTTTTAAATATATTAGATAATACACAGAAAAAAGATATAAATTTAAACCAATTGCAAAGAGAAATATAAAAAAATCTAAAGGAGTTGTAAATTATGAAATTTTATGAATTTAATAACTTTGAATATTATGCATTGGTTGGAGCAAATACAGTTAGTGAAGCGAAGAATTGTTACAATGAGTTAGTATGCGAACTAGATGAATATTGTGGAGAACCCGAAGAAATTACAAGAGGACAGGCTAAAAAGAAATTAGAAGAATCGTGTGAAGACAATGCAGAAAAAATTGAAATGACAAAAGAATTTAAGCATAACGAAAATGTGGAAGGTTCTTTTATAGTCCTAATAGACGGGTGTTTAATTTAAAGAGTATAAATCATTGACTAAGTGAGTAAAATAGTCTTAGAATTGACGAGAGGAGTGGTCAAATTGATTCTAGTGGACTATTTTATTCATTTATATTTAAAATTCACAGGAAAAAGAATAAATTATGAAAATTATCTAAAATCAAAGCATTGGAAAAAGGTAAGAAGGAAAGCTTTAAGAAATAGTAATTATCATTGCATGTTGTGTGGTTCAAAAAAAAATTTAGAAATTCATCATAATTCATATTCTAATTTGTATTGGGAACACAAGAACGAGATTGTGTGTTTGTGCCATAGGTGTCATACAGCAGTACATTCGTATATATGGACAAAAAGAAAGAAGGTTAGTTAATAACCTTCTTTTATGTGTTATTAAATACCATTTTGCTAATACCAGCAATAAGCTATTTATTACCATATAACTTTAGTAATTTAAACGTTATTTATTACTATGTTCGAGGTATCTAACTAATTCTACCTTCTTTTTTGTTTTAGTAACAATAACATACTTTTCATTTAACAATTCCACCGTATCGTATATTCCGTACATATAAAATTTAGTATTGAACAGCAAGTCAAGGTTTTGGATATTAATTGCGGCAAAAAAATTAAGGGAAACATTTTTAAATATCAATGTCACTTCATTATCTAAAGTAAAAGTGGCACCCATTGTAATAAAAGATTTTTCCATAGCACACCTTTTAAATAATATTATACACTTTATTATATGATTCAGTTGTGTGTTTGGTAATACTTTTTGAAAATTTTGGATAAACATTACAATGTAGGTATAAAATGTGTAAGATTTATGGATAAATTGTGTATTTAATTATGTATTTTCCTAAGTTAACTATTTTTATATTATTGTGAAATATAAGGAAGGTGGAGAAAATAAGCTACTTACTACGCTTTAAATACGTTACGTCTCCTAAAGCAAATATACGATAAACATAATATAACCTTTACAATATCATAATTTAATACTATAATATTAAGTGTTCTAAATGGCAGATTTAATCAATATTATCTGCCTCCATTTTTATAAGGTGCTATTGCGAGAGTAGCACCTTATTTTATTTCATATCTTTTCCAACTAAATAATCTATTGAACAATTAAACACATTGGCCAGTTTAATTAAAGTAGTAATATTAGGTTCACGATTTCCCTGTTCATATTCTCTTATCGCATAAAAAGATAGTCCTATCATGTTAGCAACATCTTGTCTACTATATCCATAATACTTCCTTAAATTTTTTAAATTTCGTCCCAACAACACTTCTTTTCTCACCTCAATTTAATTTATCAGATTTTGTCGTTTTAAGCAATAAAATATAACCTATAGTATATGAAAAAATATTAGAAAATATTCCAAATTGTGTTGACTTTTTTTAACATAAGACTATAATAAAAGTATAAATGAATACAGAACGTATTCATTAATACAAAATATTACAGGAATAAGGAGGGTAAATGAAACTAGAAAAACTACAAAAAAAACGAAAAGATAAAGGCTTTACACGTGAACAGATAGCAGAATTTATAAGTGTTAGTAAATATACTTATAAATCGTATGAATTAGGTGCTAGACCACTAAAAGCGGAAACACTAAAGAAAATATCAATAATATTAGGATGCACAATGGATGATTTAATGTAAAAAATCAAGGTTGGAAAATAAGAAGGAAGGTTGAAAAACGTGTATTCAAATATAAAAGTAGCTTTAAAGTGCTACAGTTTAATCTTTATAGCTTTTCTAATGATAAGGACTTTTTGCAATAGTGCAATCACAAATAAAAGTCTTATGTTAGGCATTAGGAACTCGATAGAGAGCATTTTATATATTCCAATGATAATTTATATAGCAAATATATAAATAAGGTTAGAAAGGCTAAGAGGGCAGTTAAAATGGAATTAGGTCAAAAGGTTAAAAAGAATGGTGTACTTTATGAAATTTATAAAATTGATAAATTCGGAAGATGTTTTGCAGAAGACGAGTATAAAATTTCAATTGTATGTATACCGAATTTACAAATAATTAGATAGGAGGTCAACATAATATGATACAAGTTAAGGAATTTTTAAACTATCAAGAAGGACAGGAAAGTAAAATAAATGAATGGCTAAAAGAAACAGAAGGGAAAATTGATATTTTGGATATTAAATATTCGGTTGGAACATTTCAAGAAAATATTTCAGTAGGGAACGCAGAAGCATACAGCGGTTGTTTGATAGTGTATAGACAATCAGAAGGTAGGAAAACAAGAGGTGACATAAGAAATGATAAGTAATAAACTATCACAGCTTAAACAGGATTTAGTTGAGGTTAATGGAAAGTTTGAAGATGTTCAATTGAATGCGGCAGAATGTAATATAGCCATTGAAGGTTATGACGAATTAGTAACAAGCTATAAAGATTTAAAAGAAGCTATAGAAACATTAGACAAACATTTGAAAGACCACATAGAAGATGTTGAAATATTTATTGGAAGAATTAATTAGGAGGTTGAAAGAAAATGAAATTATCAAGATTATCAATTAAAAACTTTTTAGGAATTGACGAGGTGGATTTAGACTTAAAGAAAATCAATTATGTACAAGGACCAAAGGGCAGCGGTAAAACTTCAACATTAGAAGCTATCGAAAAGGTATTTACTAATAAGAATAGAAGAACTGAAATAATAAAGCATGGCGAGGATGAAGCATGTTTATATATTAAGACAGATGATGGACTTGAAATTGATAGAAAGATAAGAAATGATAAATCTGATTATTTAAAAGTAAGAAAAAATGAAGCAGCAGCACCAAGCACAGAAAAATTTTTAAGAAGTATGATTCATGGGCAAATATTTAGGCCTTTAGATTGGATTAAGCTTACAGTAGATGAACAAACTAAAAGTATATTGTCAATGTTGGAAATAGGATGGACAATGGAACAAATAAACGGATGGTTTGGAGAAATACCATCTAATATTGACTATGAAATGCATATATTGCAGATACTTAAAGCTATAGAAACTAAGTATTTTAAAGAAAGAGAAGCCATAAACAGAGAATCAAAAGAACTTGAAATACAAGTTAAAGGAATGATGGACGAGTTACCAGCTGGATATGATGGAGAAACATGGAGAAATAAAAAACTTCAAGAATACTATAATAAAGTTAGTGAAGCACAAAAAGTAAATCATTGGATTAATGAAGCAAATACATTGAAAAATAATTATGAAGATAAAATAAAATCATTAAATACAGCAGCAGAGGGCGAAAAGTCAAAAGTTAATCTTAAATTCAATGACCAAAGACAGGATATAAAGGATATTATTGAGTTATCAAAAGCTAAGATTGAGAAAGCAAAAGACTTTATTAATAATTCTGACCATGAATTAGATGTGAAAATGAAAGAACTAATTAACGAAAACACATCACAAAACAATGTTATTGATGAAGAATATAAAAAAGCTATGGAAGAATTAGAAAAAACATTTAAAAAAGAAAAAGAAAGATTATTAGAAGGACACAACATAGATAAAGAAAAATCTAAAAAATTATTATCACAATTTATTGAAACAGCTAAAAAAGAACAAACTTTAAAAATAGATGAACAAAAAGACCTAATTTCAATCAATGAAACCAAAATAGCAACTAAAGAACAGGAGATAATTTCATTAAAAGAACTGGAAAAAGCAGAACTTAAAGCGGTAGATGAAAAATTAAAAGCTGATATGGAAAAAGAGGAAATAACAATTGGTAAAGCATCTAAATATTTGGAGGATAATGTAGCAACAGATATTACACCACTTCAAGCACAAGCCGAGGAAGTTGAAAAAATGCAAGGCTATTTAAGAGAATTTGATAAGATGGTTGATATTAGGGACGGAAAATTACAGGCCAAAAAGGATTATGCAGCTAATTTAACGGTTAAAATTGAAAAAGCAAGGGATTTACCAACAGAGTTATTAAAAACAGCCAAGATGCCAATTAAAGGAATTTCAGTTGATGAAAACGGACTAATTAGAATAAATGGAACTTTAATAGATGGTTTATCAGATGGTGAAAAATTAGAGTTATCTCTAATAATTGCTAAAGAACAATGTGGAGAATTAAAACTTATATGTTTGGATAGGTTTGAAAGTCTTAATGGGAAAGCTAGACAAGCCTTAATTGAACAAATGATTAATGATGATTACCAATATATTATGACCTCAACAGAGTGTGATGATTTTAAGATATTACAATTCGATTCAGCAGAAGAAATTAAAAATTATTTTAAAGGAGGAAACAATTAATGAATAACAACGAATTAACAACAAACAATAATATTTTCGGAGGCAGTCAACAAGTGGCTGCCCCTAAAGCTACAACTACAGAAATGGTTACAACTAGACAAGCACAGGAAGTACAAGCAGCCATGGTTGTTGCTAAAAGATTTCCAAGGGATGAAATAGAAAGCTATAACAGGATAATGAGAGCATGTCAAAGAAAGAGTTTAGCAGAACAATCGTGCTATGAATATCCAAGGGGAGGACAAAAAGTTACAGGTCCTTCAATTAGACTGGCCGAAGCACTTGCACAAAATTGGGGAAACTTAGATTATGGAATTATAGAACTAGAGCAGAAAGATGGAGAAAGTCAGGTGATGGCTTATGCGTGGGACTTAGAAACTAATACTAGACAAACTAAAATATTTAGTGTACCTCATATTAGAAGTACCAAAAGTGGCAATAAACATTTAACAGACCCTAGAGACATATATGAAATGGTTGCGAACCAAGGTGCTAGAAGATTAAGAGCATGTATTTTAGGAGTTATTCCAGGGGATGTTATAGATTCAGCAGTAGAACAATGTGAACAAACTATGAGAAATAATAACGTTGAGCCTTTAATTGATAGAGTTAGAAAAATGGTTAAGGTGTTTGAAGACAAATTTAGTGTTAATAAAGAACTACTAGAAGAATTTATTGGCTGCAAGTCAGATGCGTTCAGCGAAAATGACTTTATAAGACTAAGAAAAGTATATAAGAGTTTAGCTGATGGAATGGCAAAAAGAGAAGATTATTTCAATATTAAATCAGCCGAAAAATCAGTATTTGAAACAGATGCCACAAAGCCAAAAGAAGATAAGAAAAAAGATACTAAAAAAGATGAAAAAAAGGAAGAAAAACAAGGCGATATGTTTGATGGTTCACCGTTTCCAACAGGAAAAGAAGATAAATAATATTTTGGGTGTGGCTTTTGCTACACTCTATTTTGAAAGAAGGGTATAAATGCTAGAAGAAAAATTAATAAAAAAATTAAAAAGATTTAACTGCCCTAAAGAATACAATTTAGATTGCGAATGTGTTGGAGAATGTCCTATTGGACAAATGAGTAAATGTTGGAACAAAACATTTGAAAAATATGAATTATTAGTATCAAATGAGTCTATATATAAATTCCAATGTGGTAGCACATCATTTGCATTTAAAAGAAAAGAGGTTGAAATATAAACATGAAATTTAATCTTGAAAGAAATGAGAATAATTACAATAGAGTAAAACAAATGGCTATTGATGATGGATTTACCGAAGAAGAACTTGAAAAGCATTATTTAGATAAACTTTCTCACCAAACTAAATCAAGTAGAATAATGAGAATGATAAGATTAGCTTATTATTTAGGTTGGCTAAGAGGAATTTATTATTGTGATGAAGGACATACAAAAATAACAATGAGGTAGGAGGGTTGAAGCATGAAATTTGATGTGCATTTAGACGATGAACAAATAAACAAGATAGCGAGTATTACAGCAGATAAAGTTTTAGAAACTGTAAAATATCAGAAAGATAATAACGATTGGTATGATAGGGAAATAAAAAATCTTAAACATGAAATACAAGCTAGAGATAGTATGATTGCCAAGAAAGATTTTTATATAGAGAGATTAACAGCGAGAATAACAGAATTAAGAAGCGAGAAAAGAGGTAATGATTAATGCTAGAATTGACACATGAAAACTATTTTTCGAGAGAAGCGGATGAAGAGTATTTTTCTGTAAGTTTTTTTAAGTCGATGCGACAATGCGAAGCAAAGACAATAGCAAAGCTAAAAGGGGAGTGGATAGACCCACCTAATGATGCCTTTACTACAGGTTCATATGTTCATTTATGGTCAGAAGGTGGCAATTTAGGAGAGTTTAGGGCACAGCATAAAGAAATGTTTAAGAATGATGGAACACTTTACGCAAAATACACAATAGCTGATAAGATGATTGATACTTTGAAAAATGACCCAATGATTGAAAAGGTCAGAGAAGGTCAAAAAGAAGTTATAATGACAGGCGAATTATACGGTGCTAAATGGAAAATTATGATTGATATTTACAATCCAGCTAAAGGATATTTTGCAGACTTAAAAACTACTAGAGAAATTCATAAGAAATACTGGAATGAGGATTTAAGACAGAAACAAAACTTCATACAATATTATGATTATCTTTTACAGATGGCTGTATACGCTGAAATTGAAAGGCAGAATAGGGGTGGCGAGGACTATCTACAACCACATATAATAGTTGTTAGCAAGGAGGATATACCCGATAAGGCAGTAATTTTAGTTGGTACTGAATTTATTAAGGATAAATTATTAAGTTTAGAGTATCTTATGCCAAGATTTATTGAAGTTAAAGAGGGCAAAAGAGAACCTTACCGATGCGAATGTTGTGATTATTGCAGAAGTACAAAAAAAATTGATAGTGTAATTCATTATATGGACTTATAGGAGGGAAAGAAAATGGATAGAAATATATTATTAACTTATGAAGTGGAAGGCTATAATTCTTATGAATGGTTTGAAGATGTTGAAGAATGTAAGGAATTTATAGAAGAAAATAAAGATTTTATAGCAATATTAGAGTGTCAAGAAATCAAAGTAGCTGCTAATATTAAACTTAATTTATAAGTTTTAGTTCTGATGGTCTATCATCAAGCATAAGCCATCGGAACTAATTTGATGTGTATTTTATCATTTAAAATTTAAAAGGCTGTAAAAGGCTATTAGGAGGTCGAAATGATATTAAAAAATTTATTAGGTATAACCGCAGCCAACACTAAAATATCTGTATTGTTCAAAAGTGAAGAACTAGCGGAAAGCGGTTCAGCGTATGAACTGTATACAAAAGGTAAATATAGAGGTAAAAAAATATTAAGACAAGAGATAATTAAAGAAAGATTGTTTATTATAATAGACTTTTAGGAGGTCAAAAAAATGACATTACAAGAGATTGAAAACAAAGAACAGGAATTAAAAAGAATACAAGCACAATACAAAAAGGAAATTAAAAAAATGGAATGGCAGTATGTAAAAGAAAATTACAATATTGAAAAAGGAAATGTATTAAAATGTAAAGATAAATATTGCGTTGTAGATGAAATAAAAGGTGTTAATAAATATTTTGAAACATTGAGGTGCTTATTAATCAAAAAAGATTCTGAAATAGGCAAAAACGCTATTGAAATATATTCACGTGATGCAACAAAAGTATTTAATTCTTATGAAGAATATAAACAAGCATTAGAAAAACTATAATAAATAGTTCCAAGCTAAGTATTAATTTACTTAGCTTTTTATTTTGTCCAAACTTATTATACATACTCAACAGATTAAAAAATATTCCTAAAAATTTCTAAAAAGTATTGCTTTTGCATTACTTTAGGTATATTATTACAGTATACCCAATGGAAATACTTACAAAAGGAGGGAATAAAAATGCCAAAAGTTCAAGACCAACATGGAAGTTTAGTAACAACAATCCCAAAAGAGGTTGCAATAATATTGAATTTACAAAAAGGAGATTACATTAATTTTAACATTACTGGAAATGAAGAAATTAGAATTGTAAAAATTAAGGAGGAGCAAAAGTAATGAATGATTTGCAAGTAATAAAAGGTGTTAAATGTTATGAAGATGAAAACGGAATAATTCAATTACAGCTTGAAAGTGTATGTTGGGGATTGGGTTTTACAAAAGTTGAAAATAAGAAAGGAAAAGAATATGCATCCGTAAGATGGGATAGAGTTTTTAATTATTTAACTGATATTGGATTCGTCCACAAAGGGGCGAAAGATATTTTTATTCCTGAACCAATATTTTATTTATTAGCAATGAAAGCTGAAAGCGAAAAAGCAAAAGCATTTCAAAAAGTTGTGGCATATGAAATACTACCAACAATAAGGAAGCATGGAATGTATGTTACCCCTAAATTATCGAAAGAACTTCAAGCAATATTTGTATTGGATGAAAAACAACAACAACTGGAAAAGAAAGTTTGTGATTTAGAAAACAATATACCACTTTTTAATATTGAATGTGAAGAATTGCAAAATGTAGTAAAAAGAAAAGGTGTAAAAATATTAGGTGGTAAGGAATCTAAAGCATATAAAGACAAGTCCTTAAGAACTAAATTGTATTCTGATATTCAAAAGGAAATTAAAAGACAATTTGGGTTGCATAGTTATAAAGCATTAAAGAGGTCACACTTAAAAATAGCAATTGAAATCGTAGAAAAGTATTCAACACCATTAATTTTGCAAGACAAAATAAATTTACTTAACAACCAAATTAAATTTGACAATGCAATATAGCATAAATTAAATACTATAAGAATATTATGTAATATAGATAAAAATGAAAGTTGATGTAATTCAGCTTATATTTTGAATATACAACTAAACATAATATTTAAAAGGTGGTATGTAAAATGAAATGTCATTGTTGCGAAAAAGAAAATGAAAAGTTAACAAAAGTTTTAGGATTTAATTTATGTGATAAATGTTTAAAAGATTATGAAGAAGCTAGGAAAGAAATAGACAAGCTTAGACCCTCAAGGTAAACATAATAATTAATTTGTGAAAGAAGATGATTACAATAGCAGATAAAAGAATGTTCAATAAACAAATAATTGATTCGGATGCTTTTTTAGATATGCCACTAAGTAGTCAAGCATTATATTTTCATTTAAATATGAGAGCCGATGATGATGGATTTGTAAATAACCCTAAAAAGATACAAAGAATGATTCAATGTAGTAATGGAGATTTAGAAATGTTGTTCGCTAAAAGATTCGTAATCCCGTTTGAAAGTGGAATTTGTGTTATAAAACATTGGTTAATCCATAATTACATTAGAAAAGATACTTATAAAGAAACAGTTTATACAGACGAAAAATCAATGCTTTTTACAAAAGATAATAAGGTTTATACATTAGAACCACAAGAACAACAGGAGTTGTTGCAAGACAGTAACGGAGTCGTGGACGAACCGTCACGTAGTATAGATAAGAATAGTATAGATAAGAATAGTATAGATAAGAATAGTATAGATAAGAATAGTATAGATAAGAATAGTGCAAGTTTAAATGATATAGAAGAAATATGGAAGTTATACCCCAACAAAAAAGGTAAAGCAGATTCTATTAAGAAAATTCCTAAGATTCTAAAAAAATATAGTAAAGAACAATTGATAAAGTGTATTGAGAACTATAAAAAAGATATTCAAGGAAAAGATAAACAATACATTCTTAATGGTTCAACTTTTTTTAATGGAAGGTATATGGATTATTTAGAAGATGTTAAAGAAAAAATACAAGCAAAACCAGTAACCAATATACCACAACATAAAGCTTTTGATTTTAGCAATTATTAAGGAGGACGAAAATGCAAGAGTTACAATCACTACCTAATGACATAAGAGCTGAAATAGATTTGCTGGGCGGGATAATATACAATCCTAAAATAATAACAACAGTTGTTGAACATTTAAAAGCAGACGATTTTTATAAGACGAGTCACCAATTAATATTTAACGCTATGTGTCAACTATTTGCAGAAGGAAAAGATATTAATGTAACGTTACTAGTTAGCACTATAGGAAAAGACAATCTGCAAAACGTAGGCGGAGTTAGTTATTTAACTACGCTAATGACTTCAGGGTTGCCTTTAAACCCCAAAACCTATATAAATATACTAAAAGATAAAGCATACCGCAGAAAGGCTATCAAGGCTATGATACAAGGTATAGAAAAAATGAGTAACGAAAAGGAAAATGCAAACGCAACAGCGGGAGAACTTATAAACATATTAACAGTTGGTGCAGACACAAAAACATCAATTTTGAGTGAAGAAGATTTATTTAAAAAGACACTTGAAGAAATAGAAAAACATTATCAAAATGGTGGAGAAATAACAGGGATGCAAACAGGATTACTAGATTTTGATAGAGCCACCAATGGATTAAAACGTGGTGAATTATTTGTATATGCTGGTAGGCCTTCCATGGGAAAAACTTTAGCAGCACTTCATATAGCAGATGGACTAGCTAAAAATGGTTATAAGGTATTAGAATTTGAATTAGAAATGACAGAGGAAAGCCTTGGAATACGTAGATTAGCATATACTGGTGGAATAGAGTCTATAAAACTGCAAACTGGAAAATTAACAGATGAAGAATTTTTAAGAATAGCACAATCAAGCAACGAATTAATAATGCAAGATAATATTTTTACAGATTGTAGCAGCTACCAAAGCATATTAACTATAAAGGCAAAAGCAAAAGCGACCAAACAAACAAAGGGTTTAGATTGTATAATAATAGACCATTTAACATTAATGGATATTGCAGACCATGGAAATCGTTCAAATGATATAGGAGAAATAACAAGACAATTAAAAATGTTAGCAAAGGAACTTGACATAAATGTAATATTGTTAAGCCAATTATCAAGGGCGGTTGAAATGAGAGCAGATAAAAGACCAATGATGTCTGATTTAAGAGAGTCAGGCAATATAGAGCAAGATGCAGATTTAATTGTATTCGCATATCGTGATGAATATTACAATCCCGAAACAGAAGATAAAAATATAATGGAGTGGATTATAAGTAAACAAAGGAATGGAGCGGTAGGTACGATTAAATTATTTTATATAGATAAATTACAGAAAATAGGAAATTTAGACTATGTAAAAAGATAGGAAAGGAAAGGTGAATAGAATGTCTATAGATGCTATCACAGCAGCCACAGAAGTAGAAAAACTATGTTTAAGAACAATTAACCCTTTGACAATTGAACAAGCTTTAAAAGCGGTGTTAGAGCATTTCTCGAAAGGGGAAGTAGAAAATGAGATATTTATACATGATTATAAGTTGTGACGCCTTAGAATTACCATTAGCAGTAGAACCAAAACTGAAAAAATTAGCAGAAACAACGGGAATAAACTATCATACATTAAGAACTAGTTTTTACAAAGGAAATAGGATAATAAAAGAAAATTGTAAATGTGTAAGAATAGAAATATAACATAATATAAATATACTCATAACTATTGAAAAATATTCCTAAAAAGAGTAAAATTATATTACAAATGAATACGAAACGTATTTTAAATTGTAATAAATAACATAATAATTATTAGGTGGTGATTAATATGTATTTTAGAACAGTAGACGAGATTATAGATGCAGCAATACCTAAAGCATTAGAAACAATAAGGAATATGCCAAAGAAAGTACCTAAAAAGTATGAATATAAGGAAAATTTAAAGAGTAGGAAGGGTAAAAAATGAAAATAAGAGTTAAATGTACCATCGAAGTAGATGCAATTTATAATGTTGAAGGTGAACCCAAAAAATTTGCTAAAAAAGTTATAAGCCAAGGAAAACCATTATTTGAAGAAGAAGATAAGGAATGCATAAAGTCTGTAATAGCCGAAGAAATGAATATAGAACCAAAAGAAATTTCAATTAAAAATGAAAGTTACAAAATCATAGAAGAATAAAAGGAAGTGGGAATATTGGATTATTCAAAAATTTACGTAGGAATGCCAGTTAAAACCACAAAAGATGAAAATATTTGGGAAATACTTAGAATTGATGATTATTCAATGTCAGTATGGTGCAGACCAATAAATTCGATTGATTTTGAATTAAAAGAGTTTAAAATTGAAGAACTGAAAGAGGTGTAAAGTGAGTAAATACAATAGTAAAAACATAGTAATTGATGGAATAAATTTTGATTCAAAAGATGAAGGTTTATATTATGAGGTACTAAAAAAAAGACAAGCTAAAGGGGAAATAAAATGTTTCGAGTTACAACCTAAATATGAGCTAATTGAGGGATTTAAAAGTTTTGGTAAAAAATATAAAGGAATAACTTATAAACCCGATTTTATAATATATCACAATGATAATTCGGAGGAATGTGTTGAGGTTAAAGGAATGTTAACTCAAGCTAGTGAGTTAAGAATTAAATTATTTAGATGGAAATATCCAAATTTAAAATTATCAGTAGTTTCAAGAAATTTAAAGCATGGTGACGAATACGGATTTATAGATTTTTATCAGCTTAAAGCAATACGTTCTAAAAATAGGAAAAAGAAAAAATCAAAAGAAATTTAGTTATCGCATAAGCAAAATGTTAGTATAATTAGCTTAGAACATATTGCTGACATTAGTAAAACGATATAAATCACACAAAGGAGAGGTTAAAAATGAGTAATGAAGATTTTTATGAATTATTACATGATGTTATTTTAGATTCTGACTTAGATGCAGATTTAAAGCTTAGATTAGATGATTTTATAAGCGAATTAGAAGAAGGAAATTAGATGGTACAAGAAATAATATGCCCCGCAATTTACAAACATTTTAAGAACGAATTAGAACCAAACAAATATATTTATGCAACTATAGGAGTTAGTAAACCGTTAGAAGCTAAAAAATTTCCCAAAGATATATTTGATAACACTAAATATACATCCATGATGATAGAACATACAGAAACTAAAGAAAAACAAATCATTTTTAATATGAATGGGGAATGGCATCATCCTAAAGAATACAAAAAAGAGGAACTTGTATTATATAAGTCTTTATATGATGGACATGAAACTTATGCTAGACCGCTTGAGATGTTTGCTAGTGAGGTTGACAAAGAGAAATATCCAAATATTAAACAGAAATATAGATTTGAATTAGTTAGATATTAGAAAGAAGATGCAGAACATGGTACAAGCTTTAATAAGAAATAACAAGGTATACTGCCCTAATAACCATCACAACTACAGAGTTAAAGATTATAAGGCGGTTGGTTACAAAGGGAGAACATTAGTCGAATTTAATGCAGAATGCAGAGAATGTGGACAAGAATTTAATTACTTAGCAAGTATTAAAATGGATAATACAGAATATTTTAATTTTGAAGAAAAAGAAGCTAAAGAAATGAGGGAAGAACAATGAAATTGTTAATCGGAGAATATCTCATAGAATCGGATAATTTACAATTTGTGGTTAAAGAAAAAAGAATAGCACAGGATGGGAAAAACAAGGGTGAAGAATACTGGACAAATCCCAAATATATGGTTAAGTTTTGTGATGTATTAAAATATGTTACGGACCAAGTTTTGAGAACTAATGACGATATGAGCGTTATTCTTGATAAACTAGAATTAATTAATGAAAGTATTAAGACACTACAAAGATACCCAGTAATTTATATTAAGACAGAGAAGGAGAACAAAGATAATGAATAATATTAATTTAATAGCAAGGTTAACAAAGGATTCTGAACTTTCATTTATCCCTGGAAGTGGAAATGCGGTATGTAAATTTACTGTAGCCTTAGATGATGGATTTAAAGAAAACAAAAAAACCTATTATATACCTATAGTTTGCTATGGTAAAATTGCAGAAAATACCGCAAATTATACTCATAAAGGTTCTCTAGTTGGGATAAGTGGAAAGTTAACTCAAAGGTCATACGATAACAAAGAAGGCAAGAAAGTGTATGTTTTTGAAGTTGTAGCGAATGAGGTTAAGTTTTTAGAAAGCAAAGGAACAAATAACAATAATAATTCCAATGAATATTCAGCACCACTTGATGTTTTTAGGGGCGGAGATATTAAAGATGATTTACAACCTATATTGGACGATAGTATGCCATTCTAGAAATATTTATTAATTAGAGATAGTTTTAAGCTATCTCTATTATTTTATGCAAAAGTTAGAAAAATATTACAAAAAGTATTGATTATGTATTAGTTTTGGTATAATATAGAATGTATAAGAGTACTTACCAACGTAAGTACAAAAGAGGTGATTAAGTGAAGCGAATAATATATAAAAACGGTAATTCTCTAGTCGTTGGAATAACACCAACAGCTAAAGAAATTTTAAACTTAAAAGAAGGCGATTCAGTAGATATGAATGTAAAAGGTAAAAAAATTATAATTACAAAATCAAAGGAGGATAAAAAAGATAATGAAAGTTAAAAACGGATATTTCAGAAAAATAAGAATAGCTTTTTTATGGATATTTAAGTTTAGTGATGGAATAGGAGTCAATTGTAATTACTGCGGTAGTTTGGAACTAGATTTTATAGAAAAGAAGCAAGGCGAAAATAGTTATATTTCTAAATACAGATGTAAAAGATGTGGAGCGACAGCAACAAATATTGAAATGTAGAAGAAAGGGGATAAATAAATGGAATTTATAAATGCAGAAACATTTAAAAATCAACCCAAAGAAGTCCAAGAAGTTTTTTTAAAATGGCGGAAACCAAGTATAGGAGATTTAGTCAGTATAAATGTTTGTACTATAAATGGAAAAGATGAAGATATGATATTTGCAATTAATGATGATAGTAATGAAATAAATAAACTTAAAGATATTCCACTTTTTACAGAAGGGAAACTTAAAAAATTTATTGAGGATAAAACAGGATGTAGAATAAATGAAATAATTTATCGTGAAGGAACTGGATATGATGTTATACTGGAATATTTTGATGGTCTTTATGAAGATTTAGGAAATGATTTATTTCAAGTTTATTGGAACATAGCTTTACAAATAGCAAAGGAGAGTATAACCAATGATAACAATTAAATCCGCCATGCAGACAATGTATGAAACGTAGCTTATTGTGCCATGATTCATGCAAAGAATATAAGCAATTCAAACAAAATAAAGCAGATATACAAGCTGCACGAACTGAATTTATAAATGGAAAATCTGTAATCGTAGAATCGGTTAATAGATGTAAAAATAGATAGTACGTAATATGTTAAAAGTGCGAATTAAGGAAGGGTGAAATAAATGTTTAATATAAAAGAATACATTGGAAAAGATGGAATCGGAGTAATGGAAGTTTGGGTATCTTATGCTTTAGATAAACACGAACTTGTTTGCGGAGAATCAA
>JAJBWD010000144.1:0-4329 GCA_032907345.1 Bacillota bacterium
AATAATACCAAATAAAAAAGGAGGGAAAAACAAATGGCAAATAACAGAAGAGTTGTTCCAGAAGCTAAGAAAGGTTTAGATCAGTTTAAAATGGAAACAGCAAGAGAACTTGGAGTAGGTTTAACAGATGGCTACAATGGAAACTTAACATCAAGGGAAAATGGTTCAGTTGGTGGAGAAATGGTTAGAAAGATGATCGAGTCTTACGAAAAAGGAATACAAAGTAAATAATGAATAGGCAGAGAAATCTGCCTATTTAGTTTCTGTTTTGTAAATAATTTTATAATATAAAAATGCTCTTTCTGGTTAAACTATTAATAAGGAAATACCTTTTCCTTATTAAAATAATCAAAGGAGGCGTTATAATGGCAAACAGAAAACTAGTTCCGGAAGCCAGAAAAGGTCTTAACAGGTTTAAGATGGAGGTAGCTCAGGAGCTTAACGTTCCCTTTAGTGATTATAATGGTAATTTAACTTCAAGAGAGTGCGGCTCCGTGGGTGGGGAAATGGTTAAAAAGATGATTGAGCAGTACGAAAAAAATCTATAAAAATATCCGTCAGCTTTTGCTGGCGGATTTTTATGGTCTGGGTGACAAGAGTTGAACTTGCGACCTCATGAACCCCATTCATGCACGCTACCATCTGCGCTACACCCAGATAATAAATATATTATACCATTTATTTTAATTTATTCAATAGGCAAGCCTTAGGATTCCCTAAGGCTTATATTTAAGAGAATTGCATAATTACCTTTCGGCTGAGTTAATTTTTGAATTATGCAATTTCCTCATTTATAGGATTATACAGATTAAGCCGCCGTTTCCCTCATTAATTATCTTTTCCAATGTTTTTTGAATCTTTATCTGAACATCTTCCGGCATTTTGTATAATTTATTCTGCATATTATCTTTAACTAAGCCCTCCAGGGACTTTCCAAACATATTACTCTGCCAAATTTTCTGAGGATCATTTTGGAACTGCTCCAAAAGTGAACTTACCAGTTCTTCACTTTGCTTCTCAGAGCCCATGATTGGAGATATTTCAGTTTCTATATCTGCTTTGATAAAGTGTAGTGAAGGAGCTGATGCCTTTAATTTAACTACATAACTGTTACCCTGTTTAACAATTTTGGGTTCTTCCAATTTCATCTCTTTAAGCTCTGGTGCAACTAAGCCATATCCTGTTTCTCTTACATCTCTTAATGCTTCTGAAACTTTGTCATATTCTTTTTTTGCCTGATGCATATCAGACATCATTGTAAGAAGCTGATTTTCATCTTTTATTTCTGATTCGCAGACTTCTCCCAGTATTCTGTAAAAAAGATGCTTTTCAGGAACTATATCAATACTGGTGGTTCCATCTCCCATATTCATTGATGATATTCTTGTATCCATAATATACTCAGTATTGCTGAAGGTTTCTGTCCATTTCTTTATATCCCTTATTTTATTAACACTGGAGCAGATACCTTTTATTTCTTTTATTATATTTTCCTTAAGCCAGTGCTTTTTATTTAATTTTTCAATCCAGGATGGAACATTGAGGCATACTTCGCTTACAGGGAATTCTTTCAGTATGCTTTCAAATACCAGATTAATATCTTTATCTTTCATATTAAGAACGTCTATGATTTGAACCGGAGTATCATATTTTGTTTCCAGATTTCTTCCAAGCTCAATTGTATCCGGTGATTCCGGAGTTTTGCTGTTTAAAAGAATAATAAATGGCTTATTTATATTTTTAAGTTCCTTTACTACTCTCTCTTCTGCATCAATATAATCTTCTCTTTGAATATCAGTTATGCTTCCGTCTGTGGTAACTAAAAGGCCAATAGTTGAATGATCATTTATTACCTTTTTAGTCCCCAGTTCCGCGGCTTCTTCAAAAGGAATCTCATTTTCATACCAGGGTGTGGAAACCATTTTAGGCTCCTCCCCTTCTTTGTAGCCCAATGCTCCCTTTACTATATAACCAACACAGTCTACCATTCTAACCTTGAATTTTGTATTATTCTGAAGGTTTATCTCAACAGCTTCATTAGGGATGAATTTAGGCTCAGTGGTATGGATGCTTTTCCCTGAAGCACTTTGAGGAAGTTCATCTTTGGCTCTTTCTTTTTTATAATCATTATCAATGTTTGGTATAACCATAAGTTCCATAAATCTCTTAATAAAAGTAGATTTACCAGTCCTTACCGGTCCTACTACACCAACATATATGTCTCCCTGAGTTCTTTCTGCTATTTCATGATATATATTGTAATCTTCCACAATATCCTCCAATATAGAATTCTAACAATATATATATATTAGATTTTTATTAAAATATACTAGAAGATGTTACATTTCAGATTTTTTTTCTCTTATCATGAGCTGATAAACAGCCTCTTTAGGATCTTTATCATTAAACAGAACATTATAAAGGGAATCTGTTATAGGCATTTCAACCTTATATTTCTCTTTTAAATGGTAGAAAGCCCTGCAGGCAGTTATTCCTTCAACTACCATTCCGATTTTATTTACTGCTTCATCCTTTTTGTATCCCTGACCTATTAATATTCCTGCCCTTCTGTTTCTGCTGTTCATGCTGGTGCAGGTTACAATCAAGTCTCCAAGGCCAGTAAGTCCTGAGAATGTTTCTCTTTTTGCTCCTAAAAGTTCTCCTATCCTTATTATCTCAGAAAGACCTCTTGTCATCAGTGCTGCCTTTGAATTATCACCATAGCCGATTCCATCTAATACCCCTGCAGCTAATGCTATAATATTTTTTACGGCACCACCGATTTCAACTCCAACTAAATCCTCATTTGTATATACCCTGAAATAATCCTCTCCAAATAAATCCTGGACACTTTCTGCCGCTTCAGCATTAAAAGAGGAGGCTACCACTGCTGTTGGAATTTTTTTCACTACTTCTTCCGCATGACTTGGGCCGGATAAAACAACAATTTTGTTTTCAGGATACACTTCCTTTATAACCTGAGATATTCTTAAAAATGTATTATCTTCTATTCCTTTTGAAATGTTTATTAGTATCTGATTCTTATTAATATATGCTTTTGCTTTATTTGCTACTTCTCTGACTGCATCAGAAGGTACAGAAAATACAATATAATCTGCCCCGGATACTGCATCCTGGGTACTCATTGTGGCGGTAATATTATCCGGAATTATCTGATCCTTAATATATTTAATATTTCTATGAAGATTGTTGATTCCATTTACTACGCTCTCATTTCTGTCCCATATTTTTACACTATTATTTTTATTTGCCAGAAGTATGGAAAGAGATGTACCAAAACTTCCTGCTCCCAAAAAGGCAATAGTATTACTCATCTTTTTTATCCTTCTCTCTGAATATAAGTTTTATTCCTGTTCCTTCAAAATCAAAGCTTCCCCTTAATTGATTTTCTAAATATCTTTGATATGAAAAATGAATTGCTTCTCTGTCATTTACGAAAAATATAAATGTTGGAGGCTTTATGCTAACCTGAGTCACATATAAAATTTTAAGCCTTTTAAGACCAACAAGAGGAGGCTCATTCATAAGTATTGCTTTATTTATTACTTCATTTAATATTCCCGTTGATATTCTTCTTGAATAATTAGTAAAGCATTTGCCTGCTAAGGTGAGAACCTTGTTTACACGCTGGCCGGTTTTAGCTGATATAAATAAAAATGGTGCATAGGACATAAAGGAAAGATTTGTTTTTATTTTTCTGCTGAATTCATTAATGGTGTTTGTATCTTTCTCAATAAGATCCCATTTATTTACTATTACCATAATTGCCTTACCTAAATCATGGGCATATCCTATAATTTTTTCATCCTGTTCTGATACATTTTGCTCAGCATCAATCATAAGTACGCATACATCTGCCCTTTCTACTGAAGCTAAAGTTCTGATTACGCTGTACCTTTCTATTTCTTCCTTAACCTTGCTTTTCCTCCTGAGTCCTGCGGTGTCTATAAGTGTAAAGCTGCCTTCTTCCGTATCCAGATAGCTGTCTATGGAATCTCTGGTTGTACCGGGTATATCAGTTACTATATTTCTTTCCTCTCCTAAAAGTTTATTTATCAGAGATGATTTGCCTACATTAGGCTTTCCTACAAAAGCAATTTTTACCCTGTCATTATCTTCTTCATATTCTTCAGGGGATTTAAAATTTTTCACTATTTCATCTAACATATCACCAAGACCTAAAGCCTGAGAAGAAGATATGCTTATGGGTTCTCCTATTCCTAAATTATAAAATTCATATATGTTCATTTCATCTTTTAATTTATCTATCTTGTTAACCACAAGAACTATTGGCTTTTTGCTCTTTCT
>JAJBWD010000145.1:0-4258 GCA_032907345.1 Bacillota bacterium
CCTCCTGATTTATTATCTTTTTAATGGTTTTATATAGGAACCTGTTCCCCCTGAAACATTTATAACCTTATAACCTTGTGATGATAGAAGTTTGCAGGTTCTTCCGCTTCTTGATCCTGACTGGCAGATTATATGATATTCCTTTGATTTATCAAGATATTTTTCTGGCTCAGATAAAAGCGTACCCATTGGTATATTTTTAGCTGTTGGCACATGACCATTTTTATATTCATAACCTTCTCTTACATCAATTAAATTAATCTTTCCTGATTTATCATCCAGATCATTAACACTTATTGAATTATAATTACTTTTCCCAAAAATTGAAAACATGTTTTACCTCCTAAAATCTTTTAGTATGTTAGAACTTTCTTATATACTTATATTATGATATGTTAGACTTTTTGTCAACATTATTTTTAACTTTTATATTAAGAAAATTGCATAATAATTTTTCAATTAAAAATAACAAATTTAGAGCGTTTTTTAAGCTGAAAAAATTAATTTATAAATTATACATTTCCTTATAAAAAAAGATATGTATTAGCTTTGACTAATTTACATATCTTATACAAATTATGATCTGCAGTAATTTTCCTTCAAAACCTTTATTACATTTCTTATTCTGTCATCTTGTATTGAATAAGTTATTGACAGTCCGCTCTTATTTGAATCCAAAATTCTGTAGGCTTTTAACATGGCTAAATGCTGGGACAATGCTGACTGAGTTATATTATCTATTCTTTTGTGAAGTTCGCTGACAGTCATTGGCGTTTCCAACAAACAGCAAACAATCATTAACCTGTTTTCATTGGATAACACCTTTAATATTTCCGATATATTTTTAACATTATCAATCACAAAAATTCCTCCCAAATAAAATACCCTTTTTTAAGCATATTAGCAATTTATTATATATTTATATTAAAACATTATTCATAGATTTGTCAATAAAATGAGAAAACAATCTATTTTATTTTTAATACCTCACTCAATTCCCCTAAGGATCTTATAACCGGGAATCTGCTTTTTAAACCATCTGTTCCATATCTGTCTATAAGTACTGTCATAAGCCCAAACTCCTCAGCTGCTATAAGATTAACCTCACTGTCATCAATAAATAATGCCTGGGATGGCTTTAAATTTAATTTTTCCAGAGCAATTTTAAACAGCAGCTTCTCTGATTTATTAGATCCATATATTGATGACATTATAAATACCGAAAAGTATTTCATCAATCCCTTATTGATAAAAACTCTTTTTAAGGAGGGCCAGGTATCTGACACTACTCCCAGTTTATATTTTTCATTAAGTAAATTTAGCGAAGGCTCTACATCATCAAAAAATAAAAATTTATCATCATTATATACATTATGTTTTGCCAAAGCACTTATAATATTATCGTTTATTTCAGGATAACCTGCCTTTATAAGAAGAATTTTGTAAAACTCTTTGAACATCAGATATTCTTCATGCTCTGTTTTAACATATTATAATTTAAAAGTTAACGTTTTATTATGGTTATAAAATAAATATGAATGTAAACGTTACTTAAATATGAATTTTTATTGAAAAGAAATTGCATTTCTGATATAGTATTAATAATTTATTTTTTGAATAAAAATACACAATGAGGGGTTTTAGAGTGAGTGAAATAGTTGTAGCAAAATTTGGAGGAAGTTCACTGTCTGACAGTAATCAATTCAAAAAAGTCAAAAATATAATAATGTCAGATAATAAAAGAAAATTTGTAGTTCCATCTGCACCGGGGAAAAGATTTGCTAAGGATTATAAAATAACTGACCTTCTTTACCTGTGCCATAGTCATGTACAGCAGGAAATCTCATTTGAGGATGTATTTAAAATAATCAGCAGAAGATATAAAGAGATAATATCTGACTTACAGCTGGATTTTGACATTTCTCCTTATCTTGATGAAATACAGCATAAAATTGCAGCGGGAGCAACCTCTGATTATACTGCCAGCCGGGGTGAATATTTAAACGGTCTTATTCTGGCTAAATATTTAGATTTCAGCTTTATTGATGCAGCGGATATAATCCTTTTTAATAAAAGAGGCAGATTAGATGATAAAAAAACCTATGAATTAGTAAATGAAAAGCTGGGTTCCCTAGAGAATGCTGTCATCCCAGGTTTTTATGGCAAGTCCTATACCGGTGAGATAAAGACATTTTCCAGAGGGGGCTCTGATATTACCGGTGCTATTATTTCCTGCGGAGTTAAAGCTGCTCTTTACGAAAACTGGACAGACGTTTCAGGCTTTCTTATGGCTGACCCAAGAATTGTTAAAAACCCAAAAAACATTAAGGAAATTACATATAGAGAGCTTAGAGAGCTTTCATATATGGGAGCTACAGTCCTGCATGAGGAATCAGTATTTCCGGTAAGAAAAGCAGAAATTCCAATAAACATCAAGAATACAAACCAACCCGACCACTGCGGCACATTTATCGTAAACAGCTCCCTTGAGGAAAATTCGTCTGCAATAACAGGAATTGCAGGAAAGAAGGACTTCACCGTAATTGCTATAGAAAAAACCATGATGAATCAGGAACTGGGCTTTTGCAGGAAACTTCTTTCCATCGTGGAAGCAAATGGGGTTTCCTTTGAAAACATGCCTTGTGGGATAGATACTGTATCTCTTGTTATAGCAAAGTGTGAACTTAAGGATAAGCTGGATAATATATTAGATGAAATCGAAGACCAGTTAAAACCTGATTCTCTTGTTGTATATGAAGACATGGCTCTGATAGCCACAGTAGGTAAAGGAATGATAAGCAGAAAAGGAGTTTCAGCTAAAATATTTAAGGCTCTTGGAGACAATGACATTAATATAAGAATGATAAATCAAGGCTCCAGTGAAATTAACATTATAGTTGGAGTTGAAAATGCAGATTTTGAAAAAGCCACTAGAGCTATATATGATGAATTTGTATCAGGCGATAAATAAAGGATTTTGCTATTAATTACGGGTAATCTATTAGGCTCCCCGTAATTAATAGCCGTTAAATTCATGCTTCTATAGGTATTCATTTCACTTTTCATCCTGCTTAGTGTTTTAATCATAAAGTTTGGTGCTAATAGCTAGTCCATCTCCTATAGGAAGTATTGTACTATAGAGCCTCTTATCTGCAAAAATCTGCTTTACATATCTATGAACTGGCTCACTGAATTTTTCCGGTATTCCCATAGGTTTAAAAAGAACATCATCAGCAATTATCAGTCCATTTTTACGGGTTAATTTTATACATTTTTCCAGCATTTCTGAGTATAAAGATTTATCAGAATCCTGCAGAATTATATCAAAAGGACCATCCATCATATCTATCACTTCACTTGCATCACCCAAAATTAAATCCACAACTTCTGACAATCCCGCAAGTTCAACATTTCTCTTTGCTGTTTCATAAAGATTCTTACTATACTCAACTGATATAAGTTTTCCTCCTGTTTCCTTTAAAGCCTGGGCTATCCATATAGTTGAATATCCAAGGCATGTACCAAATTCCAATACTTTTTTGGCATTAATTGACCTGATTAATAATCCTAAAAGTTTGCCTGTCTCCAGCCCGATAGATGGCTGAATGTCATTTCTTTCTTCATCTTGTTTCATAATTTCATTTAGCTGATTGTTGTCAAGAGTAATAAAATTTTCTATGTACGCAGTTACCTTATTCATAAAATTCCTTCTTTTTAAATATTTTTATCAAATTTATTTAACATTAACATTATATAATCATATATATCATTTGTCTAGTTATTATTAGACATTTTTAAATTCTATCTAGTTTTTATACTTAACATAGTTATTTTCTATTAAAGAATCAATAAAGGAACCAGATGAAGAACACAATTTTGGTCATGCCAAGATAGAATCTGTTTCCACCTTTGTAGAAGCACTTTTTATTTTGCTGGCAGGAGTATTAATTATCATCGAAGCTGTTAAAAAAATTACTTCTCAGCACCCAATTGAAAGTATAAATATTGGTATAATAGTTATGCTTATTAGCTCTGCTGTTAACTTTTTTATATCCAGACTTCTTTTATCAATAGTAAGAAAACAAAATTCTATTGCTCTTGAAGCTGATGCTTATCATTTATTAACAGATGTTTATACATCCGCCGGAGTTATGGCAGGACTGCTGCTCATTAAATATACCGGAATTACGACTTTTGATATAATATCCGCTGTCATCGTTGCTGCAATTATCATAAAAACATCAATTAAATTTATAAA
>JAJBWD010000146.1:0-5545 GCA_032907345.1 Bacillota bacterium
CTATACTATCCAATCTACTTATATTATTAGCCAGCTTATATTCAAGATTAGTCTGGCTTGTAGTGTACCCAAACGCAATATAATCATATTCGTTTACCTGCTTAACGTTATACAGAATCGAGTAGACCGAATACGAAAATAAATCGTCAAAGTCACAGAACATTACCCACTTATTTTCGCAATCATCGCACTGCTGATATAAGTTTTTTAAACCTGTATTTCTTGCAGCTGATACACCATGTCCATATGAATCAACGAATATAATGTTTTCATTTTCTAAGAAAGCTGATTTTAAAATACCTGTAGTTTTATCAGTTGAATGATCACTTATCAGCAGTATAAATACATTATCTGTACTTTTAAATTGTTTTTTAATAGAGTGTACAAATTTATCTGCATATCGTTCCATATTCTTATAAGGAACGATTACATATAATTTTTTTTTACATAAATTATTCAATTAACTTCACCCAAATACTTATGATAGGTTACAAAAAATAAAAGCAACCCTAACGCCGTCCCGTTTGTAAAGAGAGAGTAATTACCTAACGCAAACAGGAAAAAAACAAAATATCCAACAAACTCATATGAAAGTCTTCGTCCCTTATGCCTAATCAATATAAGCCCTACAATCCAAAGAAAAATAACAACAATAAAGATTCCCAATCTAGCAGTATCTCCTAAAAGTCCTATGTCTAGAGTATAAAAATAACCAGTAATACCATGAACTTGTTGCCAGAAAATCGACCCTGGTGTTACTGAAAAATTACCTAATCCAAACAAGGGATTCACTTTAATCGCATCCCAATAATAAGATATTTCACCGAGACGTGCAAAGTAACTACCATCATTGATATAGGTTCCATCTTTAATTGGTTCATATAACTGTGTAAAAATAGCTACAATCATAAAAATAGAAACTACTATAAATGGAATAAATGTTGCTAGAGAAAAAAACGAGACTTTTTTCTCTGTTACTGCTTGTTCAGAAGTTTTTAAAATATAGGTCGCTAAAATTCCCAAAAAAGCTATTAATAAAACACTCCTAGTTTGTGAAATAAAAATAATAAATAACAGGCCTACGAAAGAAAATAAAAGTCTCCTCCATTGAAACTTATTCATAAAACATATAAAATTATTAAAAATAAAAATAAGAATTAGCGAGTCAAAAAAAGTAACACGATAACCATCTCTATAACCTAAATTAGCCAAATCATAAGAATTAAGTATCATATGATTTGATTTATCGGCCAATAATATTTGAAAACCAATAATTAAAATCGCTAATACTGACACAATGTTAAAAATCTTCCACACATTAATCTGAAGACGCGAGTATGCATCGTATAGCACAAAATAAATTATGACGCATAATGCATTAGAAAAGCCAGTAAATACAGTTTGATCAGTGATTCCTTTGTAAATCAGTAAATAGGACAAACTAACTACATTAAGTATTATGTAAGCAACTATAGGACTTCTAAAACTCACGCTATCCTGCTGTGCCTTAATCTCTTTCACGGACTTTGTATTCGATATTATTAAAGCTACTAAACATGCTAAAACTATAGGACTATAACTGAAAATAATACCTCTAGTCAGAGTAGGAATTGGAATTAAAAAGAAAAATCCGTAAATATAAACTAATGTAAATATTAATAATAATGAAACTAAACTTTTTTTTCTTCTATTACTCGTACTCATATTGGCTTAACCCCCATCAAAATAATTAGTACTGCAATAGTTCAACCAATAATTTGTAGTTATTCTCTTCCACGCCATTTTCTATCTTATTGGTAAATTTCATTAATTCAAAGTGTTGTAAATATTTTGTCATTTCAGCCTTAGAAAAGGGCTGCTGGCGCATCTTTAACATTAAATAATGTGGTAAAGTATTATCTAGTGGTGGAATTTTATCTAAATAATTATCCATTTCAAGTGAAGCTATCATTAAAAAGTGGTGGAAAATAAAATAATCTAAAGCTCTATCATTATTTTTCCAATATTCAAAAAGTAAGTCTCTAACACGATTTAAAAATTTGCTAGTTCCTTGCGAATGCATGAACCAATTCGAAACAGATACTGAATGTCCATTTCGTCCAGGACCGTATGTTTGAGGAATCTGAAAATCTGGTAAATTAAGAATAAAATCTGGCTTTACGACAACGGTTGAATCAATCCATGTACCACCATAAGTACAAAGTAATTGAATACGTACAATATCTGAAAAATGTGTGTTTGAGATATACCCATTTTTCCATTTTAATTTTATAAACTCTGGAATATCAATATATTTAAAAACATTATCTTTTGTTATTAATTCCACGGTATCAGGAAATTTTTTATTTAAATAATGAAAATTTGCCTTACAAAGGTCTGGAGCGTTATCAATACCTTGCAACCACATAAACCAGATAATATTATCAGAATTTATATTTTTTAGTTTAATAGAATTATAATTTTCATAAATATTTTTTTTGAAATATCTACGTTTTAACGTTCTTTGAATTCCTAAATTTAATCTTTCTCGAAGTATCTCGTAGCCTATTCTATCTTTACCAAGAGAAAAAGGAACCATTCCTAATAATAATAAAAGTTTTCTTGCTTTAAAATAAGAATACAGAGTATTTAATATTTTTTTTTTATAAATATTCACTAAATAATCTCCTCGTATTATAAAATTTAGAAACAATAGTCATTAGCTATTAACGACTTTGGTGTTGCGTGATATTCTCTAGTTGTTCATTGGATTTAGGTCCAACTGGTATAGGCTTTTCACTCCTGTAGTTCATCTACTTGTAAAGCATGCCGCCCAGACAGTTCGATTTTCCGCAGACCACAAGCTGTAGCGTTCGACCTGATTCGAGTCCACTCGTGTGGCTCGCAGCTGGATCAGGCGGAACTAGTCTACTGATATTGCGAGGATGCCCGTTAGAACTGGAATTAGGGAACATCACGCAGCGCCTAAGCCTTATCCAATTAATTCATGCGAAAGGAGGTCCTATCCATGAACTTATATCTCGGTATTGATGTTGGTAAAAGTAACTTAGCTTTCTGTGCTTTAGATTCAGATCGACAATGCCGGTTTCAAGATGAAACCACCAACGATCTTAATGGTGCTCGTCAGATCAAACAAACGATTCTAGCTGAAACGCACCACCAGGATTACAATCAGATCATTGCCGGTATGGAAGCCACTTCGATCTACAATTTCCACCCCATGACTTTCTTATCAACTGATCCTGAATTAAAAGCACTGGGATTGACCGTGATCATTATCAATCCCTATACGTCACACCACTTTAGTCAGTTATTTGACGACGGTAAAACCGATAAGATCGATGCTAGACACTTAGCTGATCTCTTACGGGTCGAACCCTTGGGTAACCCCGTCATGCGCCAAGAAAAGTACGTTGCCTTACAACGATTGACGCGTGAACGTTACCACTTAGTTAGACAATTGACTGATTCAAAAAATCATTTTTTAAATAACTTGTACTATCGCTGTAATACCTTGGATCAAACCGTTCCGACATCAGTGTTTGGCGCCACGATGTTGACCTTACTCACTGATGAAGAACTCTCGCTTGATGAGGCAGCGGCCCTACCACTAGCCCAATTAGTTGATCATCTACAACAACTTAGCCATGGAAAGTTTGGTGATACCGAGGCCGTAGCCAAAGCCATCAAACAAGCGGTCCGTTCTTCGTATCGCTTGACTAAAGTCGTCGCGGACTCAGTCAATGAAATTCTGGCCGTGTATGCGGAAGAGATTCGCATGCTCAATAAGCAGATCAAAAGTATCGACAAGACGATTGCACAAGTCAGTAGCCAAGTCGAGGGCATTCAATGCTTGACCAGCGTTCCTGGGATCGGCCCAGTTTATGCGGCTGGTATCGTCGCTGAGCTTGGTCAGATCGAACGTTTCCCTGACGAAAGTCATATCGCTAAATATGCCGGTTTGGCGTGGCTACCACATGAATCTGGTACTAGTGTGCGCCAGAAAACCCCGCATACCCGTAAAGGTAATCAATATCTGCGTTATTACTTAGTTGAAGCTGCCAACTCAGTAAGACGTTATGACACCACTTATCAACGTTACTATCAAAAGAAATATAATGAAGTGCCCAAGTACCGGCATCAGCGAGCAGTGGTCCTTACTGCACGGAAACTGGTCAGGTTGGTGGAAGTTCTGTTAAAGAACCGCCAACTCTACACCGCTCCGCCAGTGGCCTAGTTGCTTGAAGACTGATACTTGAGTCCAATATTCCCGGTGAAAAAAACTATTTCAGCGGGCTGAGGGAGGTATGCGCTCAAGTTTAAAAAATAATGGCATTTATTTGTTTTCACCCTCTTGACTTATAACCACAAGGCTTTTTAAGACCTTGGTCAGCTAGCCACCAATTACAAACCACTTCCCAGATCTCCATGTATCCCCATTCTTACAGCTTTTACTACTTCCCAAAATCGCCTTAAACCAAATATATTTTTAGGCATATAAAGCAAAAAAGTAGCTATTAAATATATAAAACCATTAATTAAATAAATAGTCCTATTTTTTACTAAAAACTTCTTTTCAAAAAAAACACGATTTCTAATATAATACAGTCCATTGATGGCTTTTTCAGAAGAAAAAATGGCCTTGTAAGGATCTATCTCCTCTTGCTCTGATTTTTGTGCCCATGAAAATTCCATTTCATTTATTACACCATCTTTGTAAACCATAATATTATAGTTTGCTTGAGTTATACGATACGTAAAATCAGTATCATCAACATATAAGTAATAATCGCAATTAGGTAATCCCACTTTAGAAAGCAAACTTATTGGAAAAAGCAATCCAGAATATTGAGAATAAATACATTTTCTAAATTTATTTTGGCCAGTAATATCAGTTTTAAAATATAATCTTGGAAAAAGTTTATGTAAAAATGAAAATTTACAATACGTGTTTATATATTGTTTTTTATTGAGTACCATATTATTAGCAAATATTTTTCTAAAATACCTCTCTCTAT
This sequence comes from Bacillota bacterium, assembly GCA_032907345.1. GTDB lineage: Bacteria > Bacillota > Clostridia > Clostridiales > Clostridiaceae > JAJBWD01. The sequence continues at coordinate 5,019 of JAJBWD010000146.1, forward strand.
AAAACGCAATAACATTATTATTGTCTGCCAAAACACTCTTACCATCTTTTTTTAAATTCTGAAATATTGTTTCTTCAGGTAGATTATCATCATCTAATAATAATAAATTTTTTTCTATCTTACCCTGTACAGTATCCATTACTTGATGATATCCACCAGCTGATCCGAGATTTTCTTTATTCTTTACTATATTAACTTTTTTTAACATATTTAAAGAACTAATTTTACCTTCCAGATTATATTCACAACCATTATCGACAACTAAAAGTTCAGAAACCTCTGGGAATTTTTGTACAGTTAGCAATAACTTACTTAAATAATTCCATCTATTACCATAAGTTACGGTAGCAACAATCACTGTATTCTCACTTAGGTTCATTATCTTTTCACTTATCCTATCTAATTTATTATTTCGAAATGCTTCTTACTCTCACGCTGTTCTCTAGAGGGCAACTTCATATAATCACCATACATATGTTTTAGGTAAGCATCGTAATCAGACGGACCCCTAAACATATGGCCTTCAA
>JAJBWD010000147.1:0-4223 GCA_032907345.1 Bacillota bacterium
AAATTATGTTAGATTATGCAATGAAATATTATGGGCTTTCAGTTAACTATGTTGCTATATATGGAAGATTTCAAGAAAAAAAAGATAAAATTATTACTGATGATAAATTAAGATATATAACATATGACGATTTCAATAAGTTTATATCTGTAATTGATGATATAATGTGGAAGACATTCTTTATATTTGCATATTATACGGGATGCCGTAAAGGAGAAATATTTGCTCTTACATGGAAAGATATTAATTTCAATAATAATATGATATTAATTAACAAGACACTGAACGAAGAGATTAAAGGCAAATATGTGATAACTGCTACCAAAAACAATAAATCTAGGAAAATACAAATGAGTAGAACATTGATTGAAGAACTAAAAGAATATAAGCAAAAAATGTTAACATATTCTAATTTTAAAGAAGATTGGTTTGTATTTGGCGGACCAATACATTTTTCAAAAACAACTGTTGATAGATATAAACATAATTATTTTAAATTATCAGGAGTTGACGAAATTACTATGCATGAATTTAGACATAGTCATGTTTCCCTACTTATTAATGAATATATTAAATCAGGTCAAACAGATACAACAAAATTTTTTCTAATGATGAGTGATCGTATGGGACACACAATAGATGTCATGCAAAAAACATATATGCATCTTTTCCCAACAGTACAAAACGAAATTGTAGATATATTAAATAACCTATGAAAGGAGATTTTTTTAGATACTAAATTTATACTAAAATTTTAAAAAATGCTATATTTTAACATTTTTAAGCATAACACAAATGGCTTAAATATGGGAGTTTATGAAGATATTGAGTATAATCAATACCTTCCTGTCTTCTCGACCATTAAGTATTTAAGCCAGTGTTTACTGGCTTTTTTATTTTTTTAGATACTATTTAGATACTAAAAATAGTAAAAAAATGAATTGTAAAAACTTAAAACAAAAATTAGATAGAACATTATATTGTAAATATAAAAAGAGTGATATCAAGATATCAGAATGTTCTAATTGTAAATATAAAGAATATAAGGGCTCTGCAAACAACTGCAAACAACTGCAAACAACTGCAATGAAATCTAAGCCTAGCAAAAGAACTAAAGCTCTTTCTATAGCTAAAAAAGTGAAATTAACTGTATGGGAAAGAGATGATCATAAATGCATTTTTTGTGGAAAATACGTTGAATGGAATTATGCTAACAGCCATTATATAAAAAGAAGTCATGGCGGTTTAGGAATAGAACAAAATATTATAACTAACTGTGAAACATGTCATAATTTATTTGATGATTCTATACATAGAAAAGATATGCTACCTATTGCTAAGAAATATTTTCAATCTAAATACTCTAATTGGAATGAAGAAGATTTAATTTATCGCAAATAAAAATAACCTAGCCAAAATTAATTGACTAGGTTTTCTATTTAAAATTACCTCTCACATTTGATTATTATATATTATTTTATTGGTTCCGACAATATCGTTAATATGCAAATCCATTTTCACGCATTGCCTTTAAAGTTTTCTTTCCAATTTTTCCGTCTATTTTATCATTGTATTGGCCTTTTTTCTTTGCTTCTGCTTGAAACTTTTTAACATCTGTTTCGGTATTTTTCCCAAAAACAATGCCAAGAGTTTTTTTATTCTTATATTTTTCATATAACCAGTCATTAATTTTGATTATATCATTGCCTTTATCACCTTTTTTAAAATAGCCACGAGCAGGAAGGATGACTAAAATTGGAAAAACTGGATTATAAATAAAGCCTTTAAAAGTATAATTACTTGCCATTCCCCAACGACCATTCGTGCCTTTTTTTCTAGTTTTATTTTTGTATGGAACTTTAAAAGACCAACCACTTTCACTGTCTATTATTTCATTAACATTTACAACTTCTTCAACAATAGCAACGTGTCCTGCTAAGTCTCCTTTGCCTTCCCATACCATACAAGAACCTTTTTGAGGTGTTTGGCTTAATATAAGATTTTGAATTTTGACAAATTCAATAAAATTTTCGGCATTTTTATTTCCCAAATATTTGCATTCTCCATAATTACCGAGTTCATTAAAACGACCAGTTGCCCATCCAACACAATTAGGAAGAACATTTAAAACTGGGTCACGATGTGCTGGATTTCCTAAAATGCAAGGATTGTAGCCTTTGGGCTTTTTAATATAATATAATTCATTTTTTATCATAATCATCACCACTATCTTTTTTAGTAAAAAAATATGTTATTATTGCTCCATAACTAGTGCAAAATAATGCAATTATTTCTGTTGGTGGTTTTATTTCTGGTATTAATAATAATGCTATTAGCCCTAATGTCATTATTATTGTTACAAAACTTTTTACATCATTCCATGCTTTTTTCATTTCTTTACCTCTACTTCATAATTTCTATCAATCTTTTTATCAATTGTTACTAAGTTATTAGATATAATATCTAATGACTTTGCTATATTGTTATTGCTTTCAGTTAAAGCCTTAAGCATTTCAGTATTGTTTTCTAATAACTTATTATTTTTTGTTTTATCTTGAACAAATACCCAAACAAAAAGGCCAGCCATTATGACTGTACCTCCGTATTGAAAGACTAATTGAATTAGTTCTTTTGTTTCCACTTTTCTATCCTTTCTTTTGTACTAATCTTCTAGTATATTCTTCTCTTATTATTGGATAACCTTTTTTACTATACTTACCTATATACTCTCTTTCAAATTGATTTAATATATCATCTATGGCTTTGAGATTTTTATAATCTAAATATCCTTTTAAATTTTCGTCTACCATTTCACTTGTAATAGCCGTAAACATATCATAATCATATTTTTCTATCGTATGTAAGTATTCGTGTGCCGTATTCTGTCTTAATAATGCTCCGTTCCACTCTAGATATCCTTCACCTAATCCTTTGGCTTTGCATTCTCTATGCGGTACTATTAAATGATGAAAAGACAACTGGTTAGGTCTTTCAAAAGTATATCCCATAAAATCATATTTCAATTTTAATAAAGCATACTTTTTTATCATTAGTTTAGTAACTTCACGCATATAAGCCTCGGACTATTCTACCATTTCAAAACTAGGATATTTTTCTTTTACTTCCTCCAATGTTAATTTTCCTTGATTTATTCTCATAGTAAGATATTTTTTTAATGCTACATTCATTATTCTAGTCCTCCCATAGCAATTAAATCTAACATTGCTTCTATATTTTCTAATCTTTCTTCAGTAGAATAATATTTAACATAGTTTTCATTTCTATAAAAACCATCTTCGGCAGTATAGCAATATTTTTCTGCTTCTACTCCTTCTGGTATTTCTCCTACTTCATATACATTTACTAAACCTGTAGGAAATGCCACCTTTTCATTAATTAATCTAGGATAACCATTTTCTAGATAATCTAATTTTTCTCCCATATTAATTAGTTTGTTATCTTCTTTATTAGTTATTACATACATTTCTATCACTTTCCTTTCTTTAATTTGTATCTAATATCCATACATCACCAGCAGTTGTTGTAGTACATTCTGTTTTTGTAAGACCATCTATTTTTAGTGTTGAGGTTTTTATTAAGGTTTCTATATCTATTACTACCCCATTTAAATAACTATTATCACCTCTATGTGATATAAAGATTTTATCTGTATCAATTAATATTGCACTAGCATAATTAGATGCATTAATTTCTGATACTAATGTTGTATCAGAACCTGCAGTTATTGTTGTTCCACTTATAGTACATATCATTCCATTCAAATAATAATTTGTAATAGTATCACTACTATGTGCTATAAATATTTTATTTGTATCTATTAATACTGCACTAGCATATTGATGCATATTAGTTCCTGAAACTAATATTGTATCAGTATCTGCAGTTATTGTTGTTCCACTTATAGTACATATCATTCCTTTTAAATAACTGCCATTACCATTATGTGCTATAAATACCTTATTTGTATCTATTAATACTGCACTAGCATATTGATATGTATTAGTTCCTGATACTAATGTTGTATCAGTACCTGCAGTTATTGTTGTTCCTGATATGGTACATACTATTCCAGCTAGGGTGCTATTTGTACCTCTATGTGCTATAAAGATTTTATCTGTATCTATTAATACTGCACTAGCATATTGATGCATATTAGTTCCTGAAACTAATATTGTATCAGTATCTGCAGTTATTGTTGTTCC
>JAJBWD010000148.1:0-5272 GCA_032907345.1 Bacillota bacterium
ATAACGCAAAAGATTTTATTCATACATCAAAGAAGCTTAAACAGATGGGATATAATGAAATCAATTTAAATCTGGGATGTCCTTCCGGAACTGTGGTATCAAAAAACAGGGGTTCAGGCTTTCTTGCAAAGAGGGAAGAGCTGGATGAATTTTTAGATGAAATTTTTTCTGAATCCATAACAAAAATCTCGGTAAAAACCAGAATAGGAAAAGACCGGCCTGAAGAATTCTATGATTTAATCCAGATATTTAATAAATACGCTATGGAAGAGCTAATCATTCATCCCAGGATTCAAAAGGATTTTTATAAAAATAAGCCTGACATGAAAGTTTTTAAGGATGCCCTGGTATTAAGTAAAAATCCTGTCTGCTATAATGGAGATATTTTTACACTACAGGATTACAGGGAGTTCTCAGCTGATTTTCCCGGCGTAGGTTCTTTAATGCTTGGCAGGGGATTAGTGGCAAATCCCGGTTTAGCAAGCATAATTACTGATAATTTTGAGCTTAAAAAAGATGTACTGAAAGAATTTCACGATAGGATTTATGAAGATTATAAAAGAGTGCTCTTTGGAGACAGAAATGTCTTATGTAAAATGAAAGAAATATGGTGTTATATGATTACCATGTTCTCTGATAATGCAAAATATGCAAAAAGAATAAAAAAAGCAAACAGATTATCCGATTATGAGGAAGCTGTATCAGATTTGTTCAGGGAGCAGGATATTATATGTAAATGAGGCAGGGTTAGTCAGCAGGATATTTTTACATGCATGTGAAGATACCCGCTGCATGAGATATAATAGAAATAGAAAAATAAAAGTATGTAATATTGCTTGACATTACTTGGACATCAAATTATTATATACTTGGATGTCCAAGTGATTTTGTGTATAATTAAATATATAGCGAGGAAGTGGAATGAGAACTATATGAAAGCAGATAATACATTATACCTAATTGCAAAAGCTAAAGCTTTAATGAATCAATTTATAATTTCAGAGCTTAATAAACAGGGAATCGATGGAATTGTACCTTCTCATGGGGATATTATTATCTCGCTTTTAAAGCATGAAACTTTAACCATGAAGGAGCTGGCAGATAAGATTGAGAGAGATCCTTCAACCGTAACAACTTTAGTGAAGAAACTCAATAATTTAGGATATACACAGGTACTAAAAGATTCTGCAGATAAGAGAGCAAACATAGTGTCCCTGACAACTGAAGGTAAAGCACTGGAAGCAGTATTTATAAGTATTTCAGAAAAACTGTATAAAAAGCAGTATCAGAATACTAATGAAGAAGAAAAAGAAATTTTCAGAGATGTATTAAAAAAGATGATAGAAAATTTTAGGTAATGTTTTAAAAGTGCAGATACTCGTTTTATTAATAGTAAGTGGACTAGCTGTGCTGTGAAAACTTTCCGTAGGATGTAATAAAAATTCCTATCAGGATTTAAAAAATGGAGGCTTTGTGTTTATGAAAAAATTAATAACATTAGTATTGGTCTCAATACTTGCAGGAACTTTGCTTATAGGCTGCTCATCGAAAAATAAGAGTGTAAATACTGGGGACAAACCTTTAGTTGTAGGGATGGAGCTTGCATATCCGCCTTTTGAAACTAAAGATGCAGAGGGGAATCCCAGCGGTGTGAGTGTAGATCTGGCGAAAGCTTTGGGTGAATATTTAAAAAGACCCGTAAGAATAGAAAATACTAATTGGGATGGCCTTATTCCATCACTTCAGACTGGAAAGGTAGATGTTGTTATATCTTCCATGACGATTACCGATGAACGTAAAAAGGTTGTGGACTTTTCCGTACCATATGCTCATTCCTATCTTGCTTTATTAGTTAATAAGAACTCCGCTGTAAATAAGATTGAAGACCTGAATCAGGATGGTAAAATTGTAGATGTTAAGAAAGGTACTACAGGATATATATATGCAGCAAAATATTTAACAAAAGCAAAGGTAAATGCCCTTTCTTCGGAAAATGCATGTGTAACAGAAGTTACCCAGGGTAAGGCAGATGCTTTTATTTATGATCAGCTGACAATTTACCGTCAGAATCAGTCAAATATGGATACAACAAAGGCAATACTGATACCCTTCCAGGATAGTGAAAATTGGGGAATGGCTGTTAAGAAGGGAAATTCAGAGCTTTTAAATAAAATAAACGATTTTTTAAAAGAGTACAAGCAAAAGGGTGGATTTAATAATCTTACCAGCAAATATATGCCAAAGGAAAAACAAATCTTTGATAAGCTTGGTTTCCCATGGTTTTTTGATTAAGGGGAGAATATGAGATATACAAGTAATAAAAAGCCCACAGTCATAAATAAAGTTTTGAGTGCCCTTATTGTATTTTTAATTCTTATTGGTTTTATGCTGTTATCTATAAAATCAATTGGCCTGAAATTAGATTTTACAACACTGCTGCAATACAAACAGCGTTTATGGCAGGGCTTTCTGATGACTATGGTAATATCTGTAGGAAGCTTAATATTAAGTTTATTAATCGGTACAGCAGCCGCTATTGGTCAGAATTCAAAGATTCTGGCAATAAGCTATCTGTGCAAGACTTATGTACAGTTAATCAGAGGCACGCCGCTGTTGGTACAGATTTATTTCTTTTACTATATTATTGGTACCGCCTGGGGAGTTAATAACCGATATATAGCCGGTATTATAATTCTGTCCTTATTTGAAGGAGCCTATATTTCTGAAATTATCAGGGGGGGACTGGAGAGTATAGACAGTCAGCAGTATGAAATTGCAAAATCAATTGGACTAACTCCCTTAAAGACCTTCCGGCTTGTAACGTTCCCAATCCTGATGTCCAGAATATTACCGGCACTTTCAGGTCAATTTGCATCAATAATTAAGGATTCTTCATTACTTTCTGTAATTGCTGTAATTGAACTTACCCAAACAATACAGGAAATATCTGCAGATAATTTTAGAATGTTTGAAAACTATATATTCGTTGGATTCCTGTACTTTATACTTACCTTCAGCGTATCAATGCTGTCTCAAAGGTTTGAAAGGAGGTATAAGTATGAAAATAGAACTAAGAAATATTTCTAAGAGTTTTGAAAATAAAGTGGTATTAAAGAATATCTGCTATAAAGATGATATTAACTCTATTGCTGTTATCGGGCCCTCAGGGGGAGGAAAGTCTACGTTGCTTCGTATCATTGGAGGTCTGCTTGTGCCTGATTCCGGTGAAATGTATATTGATGGGCAGAAAATCGATTTTAATGAAAAATCACTGCAGATTTACAGAAGAAATATTGGATTTGTATTTCAGTCCAGGGGGCTTTTTGAACACCTTACAGCTATGGAGAATGTTACACTCCCGCTTATATACACCTTTGGCATAAACAAATCAGAGGCAGTTATAGCAGCCGATAAGCTTTTCAAAAGGTTCGGATTATCAGAAGAGAAGGATAAATATCCATTTCAGCTCTCAGGGGGCCAGCAGCAGAGAATATCCATAGCAAGGGCAGTTGCTGTAAATCCAAAGCTTTTATTACTGGATGAACCAACTTCAGCTCTTGATCCGGAGTATACCTCAGAAGTACTGAGCATGCTGGATGAGCTTCAAAAGGATGGCATAAAAACTATAATTGTAACTCACGAAATGGGATTTGCTAAAAATGCTTGTGAAGAAGTCATATTTCTGGCAGATAATAAAATAATCGAGAGCGGCAGGAGTACAGAAATATTCAAGGCTCCAAAATCAGAGCAGGTAAGAGCCTTCCTGAACAAAATACTTGAGTGGAAAGTATAATGAAGTCAGAGTAAAAAATATTAAAGATTAAATGTACCTAGCCTGGATCGGCTTACTTTTTACTAATTATTATTTAATTTTTCTCACGATTTTTTATTATTTCATTCATTATATTAGATACTTGAGTATTCTTGATATAAGAAATTAAAAGTTTATCCGTAAATGAACAAGATAATTATCCATGAATTATGTATAATAAAATATATAAACAGGAATTTATAAAACAGAAAAGGAGAGTAATTATGCTTGAATACAAATTTGATACCCAGTTATTAATTGAGGGGGAAAATCTTTCGGAAGATGAAATCAACGAGTATATTACAAAAAACATTAAAGGTGATTGTTTACTTGCAGTTGGAGATGATGAACTGATAAAAATACATTTTCACACAAATACGCCATGGAAAGTGCTTGAGTATTGTGCTTCATTAGGTGATATTCATGATATTGTTATAGAAAATATGGAGCGGCAAACCAATGGTCTTCAAGGCTAAGTAATAAATATAGATTCAGTTTTATTTGCGAATATTTATCAACACTTTTTAAAACATAACAATTAATTAATATCAGATTTTTATACCGTTATGCAAACAAAATGGCGGAATATATTATTTCAGCAGGCTCAATTCAGCCTGCTTTTATATTGAAAGGGAAGTATAAGTATGAGTAATACTATTAAAATATCATTGCAGAATAAATGAGAGTATAAACAGAGGCAGTTTGTTTGAATGTGTAGACTTTTCAGATGGAAACAAGATTTCTGAACTGGTTTAAAAATCTTAAAAACCAGTTTTTTATTTTACAGAAATAATAAACATATAGACAATTCTCTATGTGATAAATATAATAAACATATAGAGGTTTATCTATATGTGAATAAGTAAGATTATCTATGAACTGAGGTGAATTTGATGAGATATGATTATGATGAATATGTGCCTGTATTTAAAGCACTTGCGGATGAAATCAGATTAAAAATAGTTGATATGCTTTCCTGTGGAGAAATGTGTGCCTGTGATATTCTGGATTTCTTTAATATTACACAGCCCACACTTTCATATCACATGAAGATATTAACTGACTGTGAAATTGTCAAAGCAAGAAAAGATGGTTCCTGGATGAAGTATTCCCTGAATCTTCTTAAATTTGATACCTTCCTAAAGTTTGTGAAGGATATCAGTGAAGATTCTGATGATTGTATATGTAAGAACTTAGAAAATTGTTCGAAGGATTGTAAGTGCAAATGAGATTTAAAGTTGGGAGGTCAATAAATTGGATAACAATAATTGCTGTAATTCAGATAATAAGCCTGTAAAGAAATTTAAAATAAAAGCAGTAAATCCTAAAGCTATAAGCAGCCCTGCCTCAATTAAATATGCGGTAACTAATAATTCCTGCTGCTGCGGAAACAGCAGTGAACCCATTACTAAGTATGACATGAAGCAGAAATGGATAATTGGAGAAATAAGTACAGCTGAG
>JAJBWD010000149.1:0-7926 GCA_032907345.1 Bacillota bacterium
TATATTCAATATTTAATTTTACCGGAGACTTTGGATTAGCCATAGTTTTATTGACAATAGGCGTAAGAATAGTGCTTTTGCCAATGTCCATTAAACAAAAAAGGTCCATACAGCATCAGCAGGAACTGGCCTTAAAAATGCAGAAATTTAAAGAAAAGTATAAAAACAATAAAGAAAAAATAGATGAAGAAATAAAAAAACAATCTGCTGAAAGTGCAAAAAGTATGCTGGGGTGCCTGATAACTTTGCTCCAGCTGCCAATTTTAATGACTTTATGGAGTGTTATCAGTAAAATACCTGTGGATGTGGGAACATTTCTTATACCCTGGGTAGCCAGCATTAAGGTTTCTGATAGTTATTTTATCGTTCCACTGATATACATGCTTGTATCTTTAACACCGAGTCTGCTTCCATATGCTTCTTTCCTGAAAATTGAAGGCGAAACAGCAGTAAGCAGGAGCAGCATTATAATAATGGCAGTCTTTAGCTTGTTCATTGCTAAAGCAGCTCCTATTGCAGTGGGCATATATTTAATAACTACCAGTATCTTCAGCTTTTTTGAAGAGTTTGCTTTTAGGATATATATGAGAAATCTTAAAACCGCTTAGTAAGATAAAAATCCTGTTAACTTGATTGTTGGCAGGATTTTTTACAAATAGGAAAGGGCATGAAATTGAGAAACAGTATTTAATTTACATCTGTTAAATACTATGCAAATCAATATTGGTAATATCAGAATTTTTATAATAGTATACAATCATGTGTTCAAGCATTAGATGAACATCTTCAACTTGTTCAATGATATTGCTGTCAATGTTAATGTTAAAATCTGATAATCCTTTTAATTTTCCCCCGCCAAATCCTGTCATACTTATGATATATCCATTTCTTTTCTTTGCATATTCTACTCCATTAAGTATGTCTGTTGAATTTCCGCTGGCAGATATGGCAATTATAATATCTCCTTCCTCCATTAGATTTTTTAATCTTTCTTCAAATATTGTTTCATAGCCAAAATCATTTCCATAAGCTGTTATAGTGGCTAAATTGTCACATAAGGATATAATATTTATTCTGCCTGTATCTCCCTTAACAGCATTTTTCCCCAAATCACATACAAAATGATTGGCAGTTGTTGCACTTCCTCCATTGCCGCAGATAAATATCCTCTTTTTATCTCTTCTGCCTCTTTCTAGTACTTTTATTATCTTCAATAATTTTTCAGTATCAATATTATTTACAAGCTGGCGTACATTTTCAATATATCCCTCTAATATTTTGTTCATCACATTGATCCTCCTTAAATAATATTTAATAAAATAATGACCAAGGTGTCAGCCTTGATCATTATCTGCATTATTTATTTTTTGTCTTATACAGCTTTAGTCTGTTTTGCAGCAGCCTTTCCTTTTGCTCTGACTGTTACTCCAACAAATATTGCCAGTATTACAACTAATAATCCGTAAACTCCAGCTTTAGAGAAGGACTTTGCTAAGTTACCAATAACAATTCCATTGAAGACGAAGTCAGCATCACCAAATGTAGTGTTTGCAAAACCAAGGCTTCCTAACAGCGGTAACAGCAATGCTGGTAAAAAGTTTAAAATCAAACCATTAACGAAACATCCGATTATAGTACCTCTTAATCCACCCTGTGCATTAGCAAGAACTCCTGCTGCTGCTCCAACGAAGAATGCAGGTATTAGTCCAGGTATTATAATTGGCAGTCCTGTGAAAGGTAAAATTGCAAAAGTTACAAGTGCACCAGCTAAAGAAGCTAAGAAACCTATGATTACAGCATTTGGTGCGAAAGGAAATATAACTGGGCAGTCAAGTGCTGGTATTGCATCTGGAACAATTTTCTCTGCGATTCCTTTGAATGCAGGAACTATTTCAGCAAGCATCATTCTAACACCCTGAAGAACTATTACAAATCCAGCTGAGAATGTTAATGCAGTCATTACTGAGAATATGAATATATTTTCTGTACCAGCAAGTTTAGCAACTGTTTTGCTGTCTGCAGCCAGCATACAGATTAAAGTAATTATAAACATAACAATTGATGTTGATATTACATTATCTCTGAAGAAGCTTAAGCTTTCAGGAACTTTAACATCTTCAGTTGAGCGGCTTTTATCTCCTGTAAGTTTTGAAATTTCTGCAGCTATTACATATGTTAAAGCATTATAATGTCCCATGGCAACAGTATCGCCGCCGGTTACCTTTCTGTAATAAGGCTGTACTACCGCAGGAGTAATGACCATGGTAGCTCCCTGTAATAAAGATCCCACAATAATAAGTTCTACACCTTTGAAACCAGCAACACTTAATACTGCTGCAATTAAGCCTGACATGAATAATATATGATGTCCTGTAAGAAATACATATTTAAGTGATGTTAATCTAGCTATTAACAAATTTACTAAAAATCCGAAAGCCATGATCAGAGCCATTTCTGTTCCGAAGTTCTTCTGTATAATACCTATAAATGCTTCATTAGTAGGTACTACTCCCTGCATATGGAATGCATCCTGAAATGCAGGTCCTATAACATTAAGTGCATTACATATTACTGTAGCGCCTGATGAGAAAATAACAAATCCGATGATAGTCTTTAGTGTACCGTTTACAATTTTGGATATAGGTTTTTTTAATGCTATTAATCCAATAAGTGCCATCATACCAGCAATAAATGCAGGTTCGTTAAAAAAGCTAAGTATTAGTTTCATAAAATATCTCCCCTTTATTAATAATTATTATTTATTTAAATTTTTAATGGCTGCTAAAATTTTTTCTTCTATTGCTTTTTTGTCTATTACATTATTTACATAAACTATATTAAATCCTTTTTCTTCAAGCTGTGATTTTAATTCATTTGTTGTTACTAATATATCAACTGCTCTGCCTGTAACTGAACCTAAATCACATGCTTCAACTTCAGCATCAATACCATTTTTCCTTAATATGTCATCAATATTCATCTTGAGAATTAAGCTTGATCCCATTCCCATTCCACAAACTGTTACTATATTCATATTAATTACCTCCTTTCACTGATAAATCATATAACATTTCTTCTGACCCTAAGGATTATATGAATAAAATTTAAGGCAAATTCTTCACAGACATCTGTTTCCATGTCAGGAACAGTAATTACATAATCCATAAGCTCTGCAGTCTTTCCATAACTATTCATAATAAACCAATATTAATTATTCCTTTTTATGCTGTTTTGAAAGCTCTGATAGTTTTTTCAGAATTTATGCCGGGCTCAGGCAGATTACTTCCTTTTGTCTTTCAACAGAATCTATAGGATTTGCCAATAAAAATTTTCATCTCCTTTCCTGAACAAAATTTATTATTGTTAATCTTGCAGTAAAGACAAGATGTCCTCAACATTTTTAGCTGCCTTAACTTTTTTTATTTTTTCTTCATCACCAAGCAGCTGTACTAATTCTGACATTGCCTTAAGATGTGTAGTATGATCAATAGCACAAAGGCAAACCACCAGAGTCACTGGATCATTTTCTTTATTTCCAAAATTAATAGGATGATTTAAAGTCATAAGACTCATTCCTATTTTTTTTACACCGCAGTCTGGTCTTGCATGGGGCATTGCTATTCCTGGAGCAATTACAATATAGGGTCCAATGGATTTCATGGTATCAATCATTCCATCTACATACTTATGTTCAATTGAACCATCTTTTTCTAACAGTTCACCGCCCTTTCTTATTGCATCCTCCCAATCTTTTGCTTCAACATTCAGTTTTATTGTGTTTTTTGTAAGTAAATCCTTTAACATAGGCTGAACAACTCCTTTTGCCAAAATATACGTATCCGAATTAAATAATTTTGCTAATCCATCTGTTAACCCATTAATATCAGTAACTATGCAATATTTATTTATTGTATCCATTAGCTTGCTTACTGTTATTTCTGGTTTAGTAAAATGTTTTAAATATTTATTGAGTAAACTTATATCATTGTCTGTTAATATGGCATTAACTTTCACTGATGGGATATTTTCTATCTCTATTGGAATAGTTGATACAATCAAATCTACATTTTTTTTATCCAGTACTTCTTTAAAATTACGATAAGCTACAGTATCTACAATATCCAGATCAAAAAGTGAATGTAATTCCGCTGACAGAAGTGCAGCTGTACCATTTCCTGTCTGACATACAACAAGTACACTTTTCTTTGACCTTTGATAAAGTCTTATTCTTTCCATAGAAGCCCCAAAATGCATTGTAAAATAAGCTATTTCTGCATCATCAAATAATCCATTTGCATATTTTTCAATAGGTTCTACATTTTCTTTTACAGCTACATATAAGTCAAAATAATTAGACTTTATTTCTTTAAGTAAGGGATTTTTTACTTTTAATCCATTTTTGATTCTATATATTGCAGGCCTTAAATGTTCTAAAAATCCATCAAACAGCTGATCATCTCTTGTAAAATCAACATTAGTATCTTTGCTGACATTTTCGATTATATCTTTTGTTAGAAGCTGGTAATCAATCCATTTTTCATTTTCAGCCATCTTAATTGCAGTTACACTGCTGCTTAACAAGTTTAAAGCCATATATCCAATTTCATCAACGGAAATATTAATATGAAAGCGTTCTTCGAACATTTTTGCTAAGTTTGATGCTGCTACAAATTCTTTTGTTATTTCAAGTGCATGAAGTTCCTCATTTGTATTTACAACTTCCTTACCCAGTTTTATCCTTTTAACTGATATCAGTATCTGTAAAACCAAACTCAAGAATGCTTCATCTGAAAATACGTTCTGAAGTTCAACCTCTGCTACTTTTAAAGAATCCTCTATATATTTTACCTGATCTTCATTAAAGAAACCTTTAAGCTGATTACCGATAATAACATTAATGTTATTATAAACAGATGATTTAATATCAGTGAGTACCTTTCCGATACTCACGTTTTTTATCAGAATTTCAATAGCTGCATGCCGTATTTTTTTTTCATCGCCTGCTATCATGATTCCATGTTTTGAAGCAGAACGCAATTCCAGTTCATATCCTTCAATCCATTTTTTAAAAATTTTTAAATCGCTTATTAAAGTACCTCTGGATACCATAAGCTTGTCTGCCAATAGATCTATAGTTATGTATCCTTCCTGCTTAATCAGTTCGGCAAAGATTAACTCCTTTCTTTCATCCTGAGACAAAACATAAGATCCCATATTTATAACTTTTAATGCTTCCGTAAGTTTACGCTTTTCTTCAGTTTTCAGAATGAGCATTATACCGATATTAGGTTTTCTTTCTAAAGTATGGATATCGTTTTCTTTCAGGAACTCATCAACAGAATCCAAATCATAACGAATGGTTCTGTAACTTACGTTAAATTTTTCAGCCAAATCAGATATTTTAACCGGCTGTGTGCTATTTATGATTTCCATTAATATATCTATGGATCTTTCTTTTATTAACATAATGTTCATCCTTTCGAATTTATAATAATCCATATTAAGTATCATGTATAGTTTAAATTATTTCATGGTATTGTGGCAATTAATTATAGATGTTTATGAATTTATTTTATATTGACTTGGTGTTTTACATGAGTTTTAATTAGTCTGTATGTTGATTTATTGTGTATTAAAAGGAGATTTAAAATGAATACAGAAGTATTATTAGTAAGACATGGAGTAACAAAATGGAATACAGATGGAAAATTTCTGGGGAGTACTGATATAGAATTATCAAATGAAGGCATCCTTCAGGCAAAGTTAGTAAAAGAAAGATTAAACGGTAATTTTGACTGTTTATATACAAGCCCACTAAAAAGAGCTTTTGAAACTTCAAAGATAATTTTGGAAAATACAAGTATGGCGCCAAATATTGCGGATGATTTAAGAGAAATAAACTTTGGAGAGTGGGAAGGACTAACACTAAGCCAGGTAAAATCTAGATATGATGAAGAATTATATAATTATATGAATGATGAGGTAAATGCCAATCTTGTAGGCGGCGATTTAAGCTTAAGAAATGCAGCTTTAAGAGCAAAAAATGAAATTACGGGAATTGCAAAACAGAATATGGGGAAAAGGATTATCATTGTAGCTCATGAAGGAATATTAAAATCCGGACTTATTGGAATCTTTAATTGGAAAATGACAATGTTCCATAAACTTATTCTGGGGAATACTTCTATTTCAAAGATTTCATTTGATGAAAATTTTAATTCAATGCTTATTTCATTAAATGATACAAACCATCTTGGTATAGATTATAAATATGTGTAATATGGATTTACTGTAAAAATATTTTACAGTAAAACAGCTTTCTGTGTTTTTATCATAGAAAGCTGTTTTTGTTGTCTTTATTATTAAATATTATCTTTAAGCATATTTACAGCAGAGCTTGTGCCAATACGGTCGCAGCCTTCGTTAAGAAAAAGCTTCAGATCTTCTATAGATTTTATTCCACCGGCAGCCTTTATCTTTACATTTGGTCCAATATACTTTTTAAAGAGTCTGATGTCTTCTATGGCTGCACCTGCAGTACCAAACCCGGTTGATGTTTTAATATAATCAGCACCGGATTCTGTTATAATTTCACATAACTTTATCTTTTCATTATCAGTTAAATAACATGTCTCAATTATTACTTTCAGAATTTTATTGCCAACAACTTTCTTTAATTCAGATATTTCGTCCAAAATATTTTCATATAGTCCATTTTTTACATCTGATATATTAATTACCATATCAATTTCAGAAGCACCATCTTCCAGGGCTTTTTTTGTCTCGGAAATCTTAGCCTGTTTGACGCTGTAGCCAAGAGGAAATCCGATAACTGTACAAATGTTAATGCTGCTGCCATATAGATTTTTTACGCGTTTTACATAGCAGGGCGGTATACAAACCGAAGCAGTTTTATATTTTACTGCCTCATCACAAAGTTTCTTAATATCATCCA
This sequence comes from Bacillota bacterium, assembly GCA_032907345.1. Lineage (GTDB taxonomy): Bacteria > Bacillota > Clostridia > Clostridiales > Clostridiaceae > JAJBWD01. The sequence continues at coordinate 6,956 of JAJBWD010000149.1, forward strand.
TTGCTGCATAAGGCTTAAGCTGAGTGTGATCAATGTGAGATAAAATTTCTTGATTTGTCATATTAAAACCTCCTAAATGATTTTTAATGTTATGAAAGAGACGATACAATTATTTGGCATGTATCTATTGACTGCAGATTCTGAAGATCTGAAGGATTTATATCACTGTCTACAATGATAGTGTCGATTTGAGAAACAGGAACAATTTGAGCAAATGACACACTTCCTACCTTGCTGCTGTCGCATAATAAAATTTTTTCAGAGGCCAGCTTCATAATCTGAGGAATACTTGATGCCAGCTGAATATCAGGAACAGTTGCTCCAACTGCTGCATTCAGGCTGTTACAGGAAAAAAATACTTTATCTATACTAATATTAGGCAGCGGATATCCTGAGGTTATCACATAATGAAAGCCTCTGCGTATAATTCCGCCCACCATAAATAATGTAAAGTCTGAGTTTTCTTCAAGAAATGATGCAATACGTATGTCATTTACTACAACTGTTAACTTTTTCTTGTTCAAAAGCGCTTTAGCAAATTCCAGTGTAGTTGTTCCTGTACAAATAGCAATAATATCACCATCATCAACAAGCTGGGAAGCTGTTTTTGCAATAGCTGCCTTTTGAAGATGCATGTGAGTTTCTTTTGCTGATGGAAGAGGCTCCCAGTTAACTTTTGTATTAATAATGGCCCCGCCATGAGTACGCTTAATTAAGTTTGCTTCCTGTAAGCTTTTTAAATCGCCTCGTATAGTTGACGCAGAAACTCCAAAATAATCACAGAGTTCGGGAACAACAATCTTTTGCTTTTCATGGAGTATTTCAAGAATTTGTTGTTTTCTTTCTTCTGCAAAAACAGAAGGCTTTTTCGCCTTATCTTCCATATATCTCTACCTCCAATAAAATTATATAATCATTATATATCATTAAACAATTACAATCAACAGCAAATAACAATATATGATAATACA
>JAJBWD010000150.1:0-24148 GCA_032907345.1 Bacillota bacterium
GATGGCTCCGCAGGCAACACCGTATCTTCCTGCATTAAAAGCAGGTCCTGCTATAAATACATCCGGATTATATTTTCTAACTATGTCTAATATTTCTTTTTTAGCTTCTTCTATATTTTCATTAAAATATGAGTCTCCGCAGATTATTGTTGCAATTATTTTTGCTTCTCCCTTGAAAAGACCTTCAAGTCCAAGCCCCGGACCTACCTTGCCTTCCCTTACTTCTACTTTGTAATCTGCTTTTTCTTCTCCGCCAATTCCGCCATAGAATTGGTTTATATAGTGAACAATTTTTATCAAAGGTATCCCCCCTTGCGTTTAGTATTTTGAATACTGTTCTCTGACTGATTTAACTTCTTCGATAATAGCATCAACATCAAGAACCATTTCCATCATGCCGCACTGCTCATCATAAACTGCAGCATCACATTCCTCTTTAACTTCAGGCTCTACCATATGGTAAACTGCAAGACCTAACTCTATTCCAGCTAAGGGTCCTGCAAATGTTGGGTCTCCGGCTGATACTGTTTCAGCTGATAATCCTGAAGCCTCAGCCTCTGAGCCTCCAAGAACTACTACGATGTTTTCAGCACCAAATTTATCTGTTAATTCTTTAACTCTGTTTTGGATCTCCAGATCCATAGCTCCTGCGGCCGTTCAAACAAAGCATTCTGTAGATGCAAATATTACTTCAGCACCAGCAGATTTAACACATTCTTCAATAGCTGGTCCTGGTATTCCGTCTCTGTCTCCTATTGCTATAACTTTTTTTCCTTTTAACATATTATCCTTCCTTTCTAATATCCTTTAGCACTTAAATAGTTAAAACCTACCTCTGAGGTAGCTCCTGTTATTACCTGAATTTCAGCATTTATGCTGCCATCTTCTCTTAAGCTTCCCATATAGCCTCCTGCAATAAGGTTTGCCGCTTCCGGATTTCCAATTACTTTTTTCATTGGCGGAAGAGTTATAACCTGATTTGCATTTCCGCAGGTAACAACGCAGTCACCCTTTGGAGTTGAATCTGCCAAAGACTGGGATGAACCATCACGTCCTGCATATTCATCAGTAATCAGAACTGTTTTAATTCCTTTTGCTGAAATCTTGTTGCAGTTCATAACTAAGTCAGCATCAGGATTCCCAAATCCTTCTTCAGATATTATTACTGCATCTGCTCCTAAGAATTCAACCAGCTTTGCAGTATAGCTGGAGGATCTTTCCTTATCTGCCAGATATACATTTTCATTTGTAATTACGCAGCCTAAGAAATTAAAGTCTTTTCCGTCTCTCTTATACAAATCCTCAATAACCGGATGATTCATATGAACGTAGGTTGGGTTTTTATCACAGGCTGATACACAATTTCCTTAAACAACGGCACCGTCGAACATCTCAGTTCCATACATAAATGTAGGAATAATTTTCTTTGCATCCACTCCATAAACATAGGTATCATGCATAAGTCCCTGACTTTGAAGCATATAAACATATACTACCTTCGGCAGGTCAGGATACTTTTCTATCTGCTTTAAAAGAGGAAGAGTCTCATAAACCTTTACTTCATCAGGCTCAATGGTTTTCCCTAATTCACCCAAAAAAGCAGCAGCTCTAAATCCAGCAAGCCTAAGTGTCTTTTCATGTTCATGTTTTTCAATTCCAGGCTGAACCTCAATGTTTAAGACAAGATTGTTAGTCTTTGAAAAGGGAGTATATTTAGCTCCTATTCCTGACATATCTATTATTCCTTCCTGAAATCCAACTATACTTCCGGTAGTTACAACAGAGGCTCCCTTCAGGACATGGGTTCTTCCATCTCCAACAGTATCAGTCTTTGAAATAAAGCCCGGGAATATCCCTCCATTTCCGCTGGCCTTGACTCTTGGCTCCACAACGTCTTTTACAGGAATTATCCGCACATCTTCTCCCGGTCTTACGATGTCTAATTCCACCTTTTTTATTTTCTCGTCTTTTCCTATAGCCTCTAAAATGTCTTCTTTTTTTATTGTTATTATCCCGTTTTTAAGCTCAGTTTTTTCACCAAATTGAATATCTTTTATAAAGATATTTCCTATCTCTAAACGCAAATTTCACACCTCCTAATTATAGGCTGTCGCAGGTTTCCTTGATAAAGCTTTCTACATCTTCTAAAGAACTTATTTTGTCCGGAGTAATAGTCCTGGCTTTTTCTCCATCCTTATAGATTATCATAGTAGGAAGTCCAAGAACTCTCTGGGCAATAGCAAGCCTCCTGGCTGTGCTGATGTTCAGACTGGCAAATTTAATTTTTTCTCCAAACTTTTCTTCCAAACCGTGGACTCCCGGCATAAGCTGCTTACAGATTTCGCATTTATCTCCCCAAAAGTCTACAAATACTGGTTTTTCTGATTTTAATACCTCTTCTTCAAAGTTTTCCTTTGTTAATTCTATCATTTTATCCCTCCTTATTCATTTTCTTGTATATAAGCTTCAGCTGCTGTTGCTGCGATGGCACCGTCAGCTGCTGCAGTTATTACCTGTCTTAAATTTTTTTCCACTACATCTCCTGCTGCAAAAACTCCCGAAACATTTGTTTTCATATCTCTGTCTGTCAATATATATCCTTTGTCATTCATAGCTACCTTACCTTCAAATATTTTACTTATAGGCAGGTATCCTACAAAAACAAAGCAGCCGTCAACTTCTAAAAATGATTCTTCATTAGTCTTAACATTTTTTAAATTAAGGCCCTCTAATATTTCCTCTCCTTTTGCTTCAGTAACTATTGAATCATATATAACATTTATCTTAGGATTATTTAATATTTTTTCCTGAAGATATTTAACACCTCTAAACTCATCTCTCCTGTGGATTACTGTAACTGAATCTGCAAACTTTGTAAGATATAGAGCCTCTGTCAGTGCTGAATCTCCTCCTCCAACTACTGCCACATTAAGCTCAGTGAAAAAGTCTGCATCACAGGTTGCGCAGTAGGATATGCCTTTACCTCTCAGCTCAAGTTCATTTTTAAATCCAGCCAGCCTGGGATATGCTCCGGTTGCAATTATTACTGTTTTTGCTTCATAGACTGCCTTTTTACATATTACCTTCTTAATTTTCTCATTAAACTCTGCATCAATAACATCATCTTTTACAAAGGATGTTCCAAACCTTTCAGCCTGAACTCTCATTCTTTCTGTAAGCGAAGATCCGGTACATTCCTCTATGGAACCGGGATAATTTTCTATTTCTTCTGTAGTTGTTGCCTGTCCTCCATATTTTGCCCTCTCTATTAAAAGGGTGTCCATTTTAGACCTGGAAGCATATAGTCCCGCTGATAATCCTGCGGGTCCTCCCCCTATTATTATTGCATCATAAATATGTGCCATAATATTCCTCCTTAATTTATTACATTTGATATTATGTCATAGTCTATATACATAAAATCTTCCCTTATTTTTTCATTCCATTCAGGCAATAAAAAATTATTCAAAAATTTTCTTGTAGTTTCTATACTCTGCTCAATTATGTTTAATGAATCAATATCAACTTGTTTTTCTTTCATTTTAGAAACTAATACAGTTCTGTAAATTGTTTCATTAGGTTTAATACTGCTGAGCAGCGGATGGGTAAGCAGCACATGCCCCTTATGAATCATGTCCCTTACTCTGATAAAGGTATCTAAAGTATTTTCTTCTTTATATAGGATATCCAGCTTTTTAAATTTTTCTAATACTAACGGGTTATTGGTAATTATCATAAATTCATCCAGCATGTTTCCTCCATTTTTACAAAATAAAAAAGACAGAAAAAAAGTCCTAAAACTTTTTCTCTGTCTTATAACCTGAGAGATTTACTCCTTCGGTGCATATGCTTTCCAGAGTTTGTCAGCTGCTGATCCTTTTTGCCTGAGAGCTTCGCACAGTATTAGGTTATGTGCTTATTCCTTCGGCTACCCTAAGGTATCTCTCAACAGCCTCATCCATATATTAACCTACACTTATTATACTAAAAATTAATAGAAAATGCTATATAAGTTATTAATTTTCTATGAAGAATATTCCTGCTGCACCTTTTCCTGCATGAACACCAACCACACATCCTACTTCAGACTCTATTACATTTGATGTGTATTTTTTTATTTCCAAAACTAATTTATCTTTCAGTTCTTCATTATGGGCATGAATTACAATAACCAGCTGATTTTCCTTAATTGAGCAATTTTCTATTATCTTAGACATCTTATTTAATGCCTTTTTTATGCCCCTTTCTTTTCCGATCTGTGTTATGACTCCGTCTTCAATTGAAAGCAGCAGTTTTACATTTAACATATGACCTATTGTACCCTTAGCTTTTCCGATTCTTCCGCCTTTAATAAGGTTTTTTAAAGTATCAAAAAGCAGGCAGGATTTTATTGCAGGAATACTTTTTATAACTTCCTGCTGAATTTCTTCAAAGGATAAGCCCTTATCCCTAAGCTCTGCTGCTTTAAGTACTAAAATGCCTAAACCTGCTGTAACATTCATGCTGTCAATAACGGCTATACTTGAAGAATTAATCATATCCTTAGCAATTAATGCGGACTGGTATGTACCGCTCATCTTTGATGATATATGAATGGAAATTATCTGGTAACCCTCTTCTATGTATTTCTTATATACATTATAAAATCTATCCGGGTTAACCTGTGAGGTTGCAGGGAAATCCGGAGAACTATCCATGCCTATTAATAAGCTCTCTAAATCAATATCTATTCCATCAGTATAAGTTTTCCCATTCATCTGAATCAGCAGCGGAAGGACCTCTATATCCTTATCTATATATAAGGCTTCAGGCAAATCCGCAGTGCTGTCTGTTATTATCTTTATTTTACTCATATTTTCTCCTTTGTTTATGAAAATTTCATAATTACCTTTGGCTGCTTCAGCTTAAAATAACGAATTATAGACTTTTTTAAGCTGAAATCTAATTATTAATTATGGAATCTTTAACCTTTGTTATTTCATGTATGGAAAGCCCAGCTGCCTTAATGCTTCATATGCCACTATGGACACAGTATTTGAAAGATTCAGTGACCTGGTAGTAGTTTCTACCATAGGCACTCTTATCAGGTTATCAGGCTCCATATCTCTTATACTGTCAGGAAGGCCTTTTGTCTCTTTTCCAAAAACAATAAAATCTCCTTTTTTATATGTTACATCAGTATAAAACTTTTTAGCCTTTGTAGTTGAATAATAAAATGCAGAATCCTTGTATTTTTCTCTAAGCTCCTCAAAGGATTCATATATAGAAATGTCTAAGTACTTCCAATAATCAAGTCCTGCCCTTTTAAGGTATTTATCACTAAGCTGAAATCCCAATGGCTTTATAAGATGAAGCCTGCTGTTTGTAAGAACGCATGTCCTGGCAATATTGCCGGTATTTTGCGGGATTTCCGGCTCATGAAGTACAATATTTAAATTCATCCCAACCCCTCCTTAATTAAGGAAATTGCTTAATTCGGCTGTTAATTTTTTGAACTATGCAATTTTCTCTATTTACATTTATATTTTATAGGAGAACCGATGATTTTTCAAATTATATATTTTATTTCTGCAGATGGCAGAAATTTTTCTATTTCGCCTCTGAAATATTCCTTCATTTCTTTTATTTCTTCATCTTTATACACATATTTGCCATATCCAAATTGTCCAAACTTATACTTTCTGTCAGCTTCAGACAGTGGAATCGTTGTGTCTGGAAATATTTCCAGGGTGGTTTCCCTGCCTTTTTCTGTAAATCTATGAGATATTATTTCAATCTCTATTTTTTCCCCCATATAAATGTTTTGTACTTTTTTGATTAAATCTGTGTAATCATTTCTGTAACCTTCATAAATAAAAACCGGGGCTATTATAATGCCCAGCTTATATCCTGCCTTTAATATCTTTTCAGATGCTTTAAGTCTTTCTTCTAAACTTGGAGTAAGATGCTCATACTTCCTTATAATATGAGCCGGATTTACACTGAAGCGAATTGTAGTTTTCTTATTTCCAACGGAAAGCAGAGAATCTACATCAGTATATTTTGTAACAAACCTGAATTCTATATTATCATAATTTTTAAAAGCAGTTATTGTGTCCCTTAAGGAATTAGTGTAAGGCTCTACAGGTATTGGATCAGAAAAAGCTGAGGCTTCAAAAGATGTTCTTTCTCTTTCTTTTGATATATCCACAGCATTTTTAATTATCTCATTATTATTAACATATACCTTAATATAAGGCTTATCACCCATTCTTGTATTCAGATAACAATACTCGCACATACCGCTGCAGCCGGAAACAAGAGGAAGCTGAAAATCTGCTGAAGGTTTGCAGCTTTCAAATTTACTGTTTTTATTTACACCAAGAATTAAAGTTTTTTTACCTTCTTTATATCTTTCCGCCTTATTTTCACTGCTGTAGGTTAAACTTGCCCTTTTCTGAATTATTACTTCAATATTTTCCTTTGTGAATCTGTCATATAAGTTCTTACCCATTTGATACTGAAGAGCTTTTTCTTCTATGATAACTTTTTCCGGTTTAAACATAATACCACCTCAGTATTATTATGTTTAAATTACGATAAAATAAACTTATCTATTGCATAAAAAACTCCATCTTCATTGTTAGAAGCCGTTACATATTTTGCTGCACTTTTCACTTCATCTTCTGCATTTCCCATAGCTATGCCAAGACCTGCACTCTTAATCATGGATAAATCATTTTCATTATCACCCATTGCTGCTACCTGATTAAGCCCAATACCTAAATACTTTGCTAAACTTTTTACAGCATTACCTTTTGATATACCCTTTTCCATTATCTCAACATTAAACCTAGATGATGAAACTGCCTCTACTCCACTTATTTTTTTCAGTTCTTCCTTCATTTTTAATATTTTTTTCTCGTCTTCATTTATCAATATGCATTTTAAAAATTCACCCTTATAATTTTTTAATATTTCATCAAAGTTCTTAAGAATATTAATTTTCATCCTGTTTTTTTCCGGAATAATCTGATTAAACTTTGAAATAAGCAGGGAAGAGTACTCTAATTTTTCACTATAAATATCTCTGGGACCATGAAACTGAGGATAAAATCCATTTTCTTTTAGTATCTTTATTATATTTACTGCATTTTTCTTTGATAATGATTTGCTGTATATTACTCCTCTGCCTTTCTCATAAATATAAGATCCGTTTGAAGCTATTATAGGCAGGTTTTCACCTATGAGGTCTGCAAAATATCCGGCATTCACATAAGGTCTTCCCGTTGTCACTGCAACTTTTATATTATTATCTAAAAGTCTTTTTATGCCCTCCTTGTTTTTATCTGATACTTCCTTATTATCATTTAAAAGTGTTCCATCCATATCAAGACAGACTAATTTGTAATTCATAATAACACCTGCTTGCCTTGGGGAAATTACATAATTCCCTCATATTATTTTATCTAAATAGTATTTTAAGCCTTTTTCCTTTCTTATTTTATTTTCTAAAAATTTATAAATCTGCTTTTTATCTATGTCAGTAATTATATAGCCAAATGCTTCACTGCAGTAGCATTTTGATAATAAAATCATATTATCTCTTAATTCCTTATCTTTTATCCTATTTGCATACTCTAAATATCCTTCAGCTTCTCCTTTTCCGATTCCTAACCTTTTCAGTCTTTTTAAAGAATAAAGCATTAAAGGAATTATGCTTTTGTTTTTAATAAGCTTTCTTTTTCTTATAATTATAAACAAAATTCTAAAAAGTACCAACAGTAAAACTGAAAATACTATTATTAGTGTAATAATTGTATTTTTGCTGAGGCTTAAAGTTTTTACAGACTCATCCTGCTGAGGGCTTTTGCTGATATTTGTGTTATTTGTATTACTTTTTGCAGGTACATTTACAGGATTTTCAGTCTTCGGCTTATTTACATCCGGTATACTATTCTCATAGGCTGTGGGGGATGGATCTGCAATAAGCCACATATCATCATTAGTTAAATTTACCTCAGCCCAGGCATGAGCCATATCATTAGTAACAATAGAACTTCCGCTTTGTTTGAATCCTTCCACATATACGGCCGGGACATCAGCAATTCTGCACATTATTACCAAGGCTGAAGCAAAATATGTGCAGTAGCCCTGCTTTTCTTTAAATAGAAAATTATCAACAAAGTCTGCTCCTTCCGGCAGCTCTTTAGCATCTAAAGTATATTTATAGTTTTGCTCCAGATATTTTTTCAGGCATATTACCTTTTCATAATTAGAAACTGCCTTATTTTTTTCAATAATAGAATAAACAAGATTAAATACCTCATTTGGAACAGAATCCGGAACCTGAAGAAAATTTGTTCCCGAGGTAAAGCTGGAGTTATATCCCTTTGTTGTAATATTCTTATAGTCATCCACAGTTTTTAATCCATTATAGAAAGATACAGTATATTCAGTATTATATGGTTTCTCTCTTAAAAAGCAGCCGAAATTGTCTGCAAAAACCTGTTTTTCATCATTTTCTACTTTAATAGCTCCAGGTGGTGCAAATACAGTTGATGTGACCAGTTCTAACGGCTTTATTCTTACGGAAGTTATGCTGTTTTTTATTAATTCCTGGCTGTACAATGCATTTTGATTATCAATTCTATATGAATTGTATATTGAAATCCAGCTGCTGCCTGTATAATAATCTTTAACATTTCCTCTCAAATAAAGATAATTTCCTCCATATATTTCAAGAGCCTTACTGTTGTCAAACTTAATAGGTCCTCCTAAGGCAGTGCTGCTGTCATTATATCCCGAATAAGATATATTATATTTTTGAGATACCGTAGCCTTTTCTGTTTTCTTTTCATACTTATTTTGGAAATATGAATAGGTATCACTGGTTAACCTGCCATTATACTCTTTTGGCAATATCCTGACAAAGGATGACAGAATAACAGCTAATATAATTCCATAAGTAAGCACAGCAAAAATAGAAGTCTTTACCTTAACATCTTTTTTTCTGAATATCTTTTTATTTTTAATATAATTGATAATAACTAATGTGAATACATTGAGAAATGTATACTTAAAAATATATTCTATTATCTCTTTAGTATACCCTGTATACCATAGAAAAAGCACAAATGAAAGGGTTAAAACAGATATGGAAATATATATTCCTCTGCTGTACAAAAGCAGTGCAATAATGATAAGAGGTATGATTACTATAAGTATGATATATAGGTTATTAAAGCTTATTGCCTGACTATTTGTTATATTGCTGTTTATACTATTAAAGTCATAAGTCAATCTTGCCGTGATATTTGCTCTTATCATATATATATATATAGCAGATGAAATAAATATTAAGGATAAAAGCAGTGCCTTAATCCATGTTTTTCTAATGCCATATTTGAACAATATAAAAATAAGCACTGCTGCCAGAACATAGCTGAAGGATATGAGATAGTTAAAATCCAGTACAGCGTATGAAAATATCATCAAATTGAAAATAAAAAGAAAATTAATAAATACAAGTAAAATATATATTATATCTTCTTTAAATTCTTCCATATCTACTCCTCAATTAAAAGAACTTTACTGCTGAAGCAGTTTTCCATTTCTTTTTCAGCATCCTTTATATATGGCATATAGGCAGCATCTGCCAAATAGAACAGGTTAATCATGTTTGATAAATTTTTTATGCCATTTATAAATATCTTATCTACCTGCAGAGTGAAAACTCCTGCCCATTTATTATCCTGATAATATTCATCATAGCTTTTAATAAAATCTATTATATTTTTTGTTCCCCTGCTCTTATTATCCAGGAAATAATCTAAAAGCTGCTCAAAATCAGCTGCATCCCTTAATACAATATCCTGATTTTTTTCATTGCTTATCAGCACATGGACTCTTATGCCTTCATTTATAAAATAATTAACAACGGATAAAAAATATGATACCAGTTCTTCTTCCATATCCTTTGAAGCATCCAAATAATTATTTTTAATATTCATATCAAGTATTAAAAGCACATCATTTACAGATACATTGTCATTGTTTTTAGAATAAAGCTCTCCTTTTTTTGCTGTTACCTTCCAGTGAATTTTCTTAAGGCTTTCTCCTGTCTGATACTTTCTGATATCCTTATATTTATGAATATCAGAATTTCTGGAATCTAAAGAATAATTCTCCTTGTATATATCTCTTCCTCCGCTGTTTATTTCTGATATTTTAAATATTTGCGGGTATACATAAACCAGCAGGTTTTTATTTATATCCTTTTTATACTTTACAATATTAAAATAATCTCTAAGCTCTAAAGATATACTTCCAATATTGTACTTACCCCTTTTGATAAATTTAATCCTGCTTTTATTCCATTTATCACTGTCAGGATTTAAGTTAAATAGAGACCCCTTATAATTACTGTCTAATTCCTTTATTGAATTATTGGTGTAATAAACATATGGTACCGGCATATAACCTTTATTATTTATTATTTCAGTTATCTCTCCCTGCTCTTTTCTGCTGAATGTATTTTTATCGGTTTTAAATTTCACATCAATATTTCTGCTGTTAATATAAAGAAAAATGAAGGATATAATAAATGGGATGATTAATGTATAGAAAACAGCATAAGGCAGATCCCCACCCTCTAAGTAAGCAAATATGAAGGAGGAAATAATAAATAGTATATAAACTTTATTAACCTTTATCATTTTACCACCTTAGGTACAGTAACCATTCTTAATATATCATTTATCACGGTTCTATTCCCGATTTTTTCTCCTTTAGCTTCCCTTGATAGTATCATCCTGTGAGACAGGACATAAGGTGCTGCTTCCTTAACGTCCTCAGGAATAACATATCTTCTGCCGTTAAACAGAGCGTTTACCTGAGAAATCCTCATGAGAGCCATAGTTCCTCTTGTACTTGCTCCCAGCCTTATCATTTTATTTTCCCTGGTAGCATTACATATTTTTATAATATAATCATATATTTCATCCTTTACAAAAACTTCTGCTGCATCTTTCCTGAGCTGGAACAGATCCTCTTTTGAAGCAACAGGCTGTATTAATTTAATAGGATTTTTATCCCTATATGAAACAAGGAATTTTTTTTCATCATTATAATTTAAATATCCTATACTGACCTTCATAATAAATCTGTCAAGAAGTGCCTCAGGAAGTATATAAGTTCCCTCATATTCTATAGGATTTAATGTGGCTAAAACCATGAATGGCTCATCTATTTTATAGTTAGTATTGCCTTCGCTTATTTCCTTTTCCTCCATAGCCTGAAGAAGAGCAGACTGAGTTTTGGGGCTGGTTCTGTTTATTTCATCTGCTAAAACAATGTTGGAAAATATCGGCCCCTTCTTAAACTCAAATTCAAAATTCTTTTGATTAAATACAGAAACTCCCGTTATGTCAGAAGGAAGCAGGTCAGGAGTAAACTGAATCCTGGAAAAAGAAAGGTTAAAGCACTTTGCAATTGCCTTAACCATCGTTGTCTTACCCACTCCGGGCACGTCCTCAATAAGAACGTGTCCCCCTGCTATTATTCCCTTTAGAATGTTTGTAGTTTCAAATCTCTTTCCTATTATTACCTGTTCAATATTTTCTGTAAGTTTATTAATAAGCTCTTCACTACTCATAAAAATACCTCTCTTATTCTGTAGTCGTCTAATTAACCGCCGCTTCAGGTACTGCAGGCGTTGTAGGTGTTACTGCAGGTTCCGCAGGCGTTGTAGGTGTTACTGCAGGCGGCAAAGTTACCTTTTTAGTACCAATTACTTTTGTCCCATTTACCGGCTCATAAGTATCGCTGTAAATAAGTTCTGTTTTAATTATTTTATTATTTTCAATAGTGTTTTTATATATTTTAACTTTATGACCATCTGATGCTTTTTTAATTATGTTTTCTTTTCCTTCATCCAGGGTATTATCCTTTTTAATTGTATAGGATGCTGGTATCGTAGTACTCTCTGAAGTAAAAGTATAAGTATATTTTTTCTCTGTACCTGCTGAATATATATTGAAATATATGTTTCTGTTAGCTGCATAACCTCTTATATATACAGGACTGTTATATGAATTTGTAAATTTAAAATCAAGATAAGGACTTGCAACTGTTGCATCCATACCTAACTTTACATAGCTGGAGGGTAAGCTGTGATGGTGTCTTTCAGTAACTTTCAGATTTGCTCTTAATATTGCATTATATAGTGTTGTTGCAATCTGGCAGACACCGCCGCCATAACCCATCTCATGTTCATTATTGATTATAACCGGTGCCAGCTTATATCCCTTATCAGGTGTAGTACTGCCAATTGTATTATTAAAGCTAAAGGTCTCTCCGGGCATTAAAACTGTACCATTTATAGAAGCTGCTGCCACCTTAAGATTAGTAGCTCTTCCAGAGGAACTGGTGGCAAAATTAGTAGAAAATGTAGAAATCAGGGTATTTATCTTTTCTAAATCCTGTTTTGTTTTCTTTGGAACTGTTTCCTTTACCTTTGCTTCAATTTTTACTTCTATTTCATCAGTATTACCATTTATTTTACTTTTTATATCATTAATTAAAACATTTTCATCTATTTCATATCCTATCTGGCTTTCAGTTATCTGAAACTTTTCTCCTCCTATATAAGATATTTCTGCTTCCTTTGGTGATTTTGTTATCTCATTATTTATTTTATTTCCCAGTTCTTTTACTTTATCCTGGTCATAATTAAGGGTTAACTGAAAATTTTTACTGCTTTTCCCCTTTATCAGACTGTACTTTTTTATTATTCCTTCATCCTTTCCATAAGATAAGGCTTTTAAAAGCGTATCATCTTCATTAAGTTTAATATTCAGATCTTTATAACTTAAAGTATATGTCTTCCCTGATGCAGTAACTGTAATTTTTTTATCTTGTAATTTACTGATTATATTACTATTGATATATGATTTTGCATCATTTAAGGATTTACCTGATAAATCAACATTATTAATTTTTACACCAGGATAAATAAGGTTGTCCCATCCTTTTACTTTACTATTTACTAAAAACATAGGAATTGATACTGCTAAGATTAAAATAATTAGTGCAGCTGATATTATTGTTACTTTCTTTTTCATCAATGTAATACCTCCTTAGGCTACTATAATTATACTATATTTCAATAATATTTAATATATTTCAACAAATATTAAGTTATTTTATACACAGGGAAGCCCAAGATATTCTTACATAATTTTACATTACATTAGGGTATTATGCAATGATTTTACAAATAAATTTTTTCCAATGTTTTGACTTCTATGCTAATATATAATAAGAGGTGATATTATGGATTTAGATAAAAAAGCTTTAGAAAATATTTTACAGGATATTCTTAAAATTCCCAGTCCTACAGGCTATACCAAAAATGTTACAAATTATATTAAAAATTTATTAGAAAAGTATCAGGTTAAATATATTGAAACAAATAAAGGAGCTGTTTCAGCTACTATAGCCGGTGAAAGCATAGAAGAAAAAACTGTAACAGCCCATATTGATACTCTGGGTGCCATGGTGAAAGAGATAAAGGATACAGGAAGGCTATGCATTACCCCTATAGGAAGTTATATGATGAATACAATAGAAGGTGAAGACTGCACTGTTCACACTCTTTCAGATAATGTTTATTCCGGAACAGTTCAAACTATAAAACCCTCTGTCCATATCAGCGGAGATGAAGCCCGGGATCTTAAAAGATCAGCTGAAAATATGGAGCTTATATTAGATGAAAAGGTATTTTCAAAGGAAGATGTCCTGGCTCTTGGAATAAATGTAGGAGATTTTATTTCCTTTGATACTAAGACAAAAATTACTGAAAAGGGATTTGTAAAAAGCAGATATTTAGATGATAAAGCTTCTGCTGCAGTACTTCTTTATACTATTATTTATATAAAGGAAAATAAAATTAATCTTCCATATACAACTAATTTTTTCTTCAGTAATCTGGAAGAGGTTGGTATTGGCGGCTCTTCAAATGTATCTTCACTTACTAAGGAATTTGTAGCAGTGGATATGGGTGCACCAGGACCAAATCAAAATTCTACAGAATATGCCGTTTCAATATGTGCAAAAGATTCATCAGGTCCTTTTAACCTGGAACTTAGAAAAAAGCTTATTAATATTGCAGAAAAAGAGGGCATAGACTATAGAATTGATATATATCCTCACTACTCCTCAGATGCATCTGCTGCTCTTCACGCAGGATATGATATAAAAACTGCCCTTATAGGACCAGGAGTTTTTGCCTCTCATGCATATGAGAGAACCCATATGGATTCCATTATAAGTACATTTAGATTATTAATAGAGTACTTAAAACAAAAATAAGCCGCCAGGGCTTATTTTTATTTATTTAAATATTTGTTTTATTGATATTTCATAGGGTTCCCTTAGTATCCCTTCTTCTGTTATTATACCTGTTATATATTTATGAGGAGTAACATCAAAAGCAGGGTTAAAGGTATCCACTGAACTGGGGGCTGTCCTTGCCCCAAATAAATTCCTTACTTCATCCTTATCTCTTTCTTCTATATTTATTTCATCTCCGCTTTTTATAGAAATATCAATGGTTGATTTTGGCGCAGCTATAAAAAATGGTATGCCATGTTCCTTTGCTAAAACCGCTGCAGAGTATGTTCCGATTTTATTTGCAGTATCACCGTTAGCTGCTATTCTGTCTGCCCCAACTATAACCATATCAATTTTCTTAAGCTTCATCAGGTATCCTGCCATATTGTCTGTTATAAGTGTTACCGGTATATTATCCTTAAATAATTCCCAGGCTGTCATCCTGGCTCCCTGAAGAAGAGGCCTGGTTTCATCTGAATACACATGAATATTTTTCCCGGAATCATATGCAGTTCTTATAACTCCCAATGCAGTCCCAATTCCGGCTGTGGCCAGTGCTCCTGCATTACAATGAGTCAGTATATTTGAATTTTCTGCTACAATTTCATTTCCGAAGTATCCTATTTTTCTGCAGCAGGTTATATCCTCTTCATGTATTAATTTAGCTTCCTCTAAAAGCAGATCTCTGATTTCTTTTTCTTCCAGATGTCTTATTTGGTTTAGCTTGACTTCCATTCTTTCTAAAGCCCAGAAAAGATTAACTGCAGTTGGTCTTGTAAGAGATAGTTTTCTGATTCCTTCAATAATAAATCTATAGAAATCATCTTTCTTTAACCCTCTGGAAATAGCCTGCTGTGCAGAAAGAACTGCTCCGTAAGCCGCAGCTACTCCAATGGCCGGTGCTCCCCTGACTATCAAAGTTTTAATAGCAAAGGCTAAATCTTCATAAGTCTGACAGCTAATATATTTTTCCTCAGCTGGAAGCTTAGTACAATCAATTAAAATTAACTTATCATCAAACCATTCTAATGTTTTAAAATTACTCATGAATCTCTATTGTACTCCTTTAATCCATTAAAAAATTCACAGTAAGAAGATAAACTGCATTTATCACATTTGGGATTTCTGGCAGTACAGACTAATCTGCCGTGACATATTAAATAATGATGAAATTTCCCTAAATCTTCCCTGTCAATTAAACCTGTTAATTTTTTTTCTACTTCCTCCGGATTCTTTCCTTTTCCTATTCCCAATCTGTTTGATACCCTGAATACATGGGTATCGACTGCCATGGTTGGTATGGCAAAAGCATTATATAAAACTACATTGGCGGTTTTTCTTCCAACTCCGCTCAGCTTTATCAGTTCATCAAATGTATCCGGAACCTTTCCTTCATGTTCTTCAATTATTTCCCTTGTAGCCTTTAATATATTTTTACTTTTATTTTTATAGAGGCCGCAGCTTTTTATTATTTTCCCTAATTCTTCTTCAGTAAGCTTTGTCATCTTTTCCGGAGTATCATAATTTTTAAAAAGCTCATCTGTAACAATATTCACTCTCTTATCAGTACATTGAGCAGATAACATGGTAGCAATCAAAAGCTGATAGGGAGATTTGAAAGATAAGCCGCAGCCCATTCCCACATATTCTTCTTTAATTATTTCAAGTATTTTCTCCTGATTATTCATATATCCCTCGTTATTATTAATTTAAAATATGCCCATAATAAAATTATGGGCATTAGTTTTTATTTTAATTTCTCCAGCATGTCTTTTGTCATTTTAGGCAGATCATATTCAAATGTAAAACCCCATTCTTCTTTTGCATCAGAAGAATCAATAGAATCCGGCCAGGATTCTGCAATTTTTTGCCTTACCGGGTCTACATTATATACCATTTTAAAATCAGGAATAAGTTTTTTTATTTCAGCATATACATGTTCAGGTGCAAAGCTCATTGCAGTAATATTGAAAGCATTTCTGTGTTTAAGCTTATCGCCATCTGCCTCCAAAAGCTTATGAACGGCATTTAATGCATCAGGCATGTACATCATGTCCATATAGGTTCCCTCTTTTATAAAGCAGCTGTATGTATCTCCCTTTGCTGCCTTATAGTATATATCTACAGCATAATCTGTAGTTCCTCCTCCCGGCGGTGTTACATAGGATATAAGCCCTGGAAATCTTACACCTCTTGTATCAACACCAAATCTTTTATAATAATAATCACATAAAAGCTCTCCGGACACCTTTGTCACTCCATACATGGTTTCAGGTCTTTGAAGAGTATCCTGAGGTGTATTCTTTTTAGGAGTTGAAGGGCCAAAGCACCCTATTGAGCTGGGAGTAAAGAATTTTGTATTAAGTTCTCTTGCTGTCTCTAATCCATTAACCAGTCCGCCCATATTAATAGTCCATGCCAGCTGAGGATTTTTTTCACCTACTGCTGATAAAAGCGCTGCCAGATGAATAACTGTATCTGCCTTAAAATTTTTAGCAGTCTGGTAGAAAGCTTTATCATCCAGTACATTAAGCTTTTCAAAGGGGCCATTTAAAAGAGGACCCTCTTTTACATCTTTTATATCTGTAGCAAGTATATTATCGTTTCCATATATATTTCTTAAAAACATTACTAATTCTGAGCCTATTTGTCCACAAGCACCGGTTACCAATATTCTTTTCATACTATCCTCCGTTAGGAAATTATATTTAGCTTTTTACCTACAATTTCATACTTTTTCAATGCTTCATCCAGCATCTCTTTTGTATGAGCTGCCGTAGGCATATTTCTAAGTCTTGCTGTTCCCAGAGGCACTGTTGGATAAACTATGGCTTTAGCATAAACTCCCTGGTCAAATAATTCCTTTGAGAACTCTTGAGCCAAGGAAGCATCTCCAATTATGCAGGGTGTTATAGGAGTTTCGCTGTGTCCTATATCAAATCCAAGATCTTTAAGACCTTTCTTTAAATAATTTCCGTTATCCCATAATTTTTTAACCAGATCATTATTCTCAGTTAATATATTTATTGCTTCAAGGCATGCTGCTGCTGAACCTGGTGTCATAGAAGTTGAAAATAAAAATGGCCTTGCTCTTACTTTAAGCCAGTCAATTAAATCCCTGCTTCCTGCTACATAACCGCCTACAACTCCGATTGCCTTTGACAGAGTTCCTATCTGGAAATCTATTTTCCCTATCAGGTTATGGAAAGTCGCTGATCCGGATCCGTCCTCTCCTAAAACTCCTGAAGCATGAGCATCATCTACATAAGTTATTAAATCAAATTCCTTCGCTATCTGAACAATTTCTTTCAATTTGGCAATATCTCCGTCCATGGAAAATACACCATCTGTTATTACCATTATTTTATTATAAAGTCCGGACTCTTTAGCTTCTTTTGCTTTAAGCCTCAGGTCATCCATATCAGAGTGTTCATATCTGATAATCTTTGCTTTTGATAATTTGCAGCCATCAATAATAGATGCGTGATTTAATGCATCAGATAATATAGCATCATTTTTATCCATTACTGCAGATATAGCTCCCATATTACAGTTGAAGCCTGACTGAAATGTTATTACAGCTTCTGAATGTTTAAAAGCTGCCAATTTTTTCTCCAGCTCTTCATGAATATCCAGTGTTCCGTTTATGGTCCTTACAGCTCCTGCACCTGTTCCATACTTTTCAGTTGCTTCTATACAAGCTTTTTTAAGTCTGCCATTTGTTGCTAATCCTAAATAATTGTTAGAAGACAAATTTATTAATTTTTTTCCGCCAATATTTATTATAGGTCCGTTTGCACCTATAACCGGATTAATTACATTGTATAAACCTTTACTTTTTAAGCTGTCAAGATTCTCCTTTAAATATTTTTGTAATGCTAAGCTTCCCATATAAATACCTCCTTAATATGGCTTTATCATCTTTAGATTATATTCTATAAAAAGAAGCAAATTCCTCTTTTTATAATAAATTTGCAGGAAATATTTCATAATAAAAATTTTATTTATTTTAATAAAATTAGTTGTATTTTCAAGACTTATTTATAAAAGCCTTTATAGCTTTCAGGAAGGAGGTTTGAGATATTTTTCATAATAAAAGTCATGGCTCTTTCTTCATAATCCTTTCTGTCTTCATCCTTTTCCTTATCAGGCAGGCTGAAAGGTTTCCCAATTCTGGTTTTTACATCAGCATAATGAAAGTGTTCAGCTGCCATATCCTTTTTATCTATAGGTAGAAGCTTTTCAGTTCCCCATATACCTACAGGCACTATTTCTGCTTTTGTCAGTTTTGCAATTAAAAGTATTCCTTTTTTAGCCTCTATCATTCCCCCTGTTCTGCTTCTGGTTCCCTCCGGAAATAATAAGACATTATTTCCATCTTTAATAATACTTATTATCTTTTTTATTCCATCTTTATCAGGTGAATTAGGCTTGATGGGCGTGGTTTTAATTATTAATATTCCTATATTTGTTATTGGATTTTCTGACAGCTTAATTCCTGCTACGAATGTCAAATCCTGATCCTTTAATAAATGATTTAAAACCAGCGCATCTGAATTACTCAGATGGTTCGATATGAAAATAGTTGGCTTTTTTAAGTTTTTTAAGTTTTCCTGTCCCATTATTTCAATATTTGCATATTTATTTAAATACTGCTTCAATATTTTTCTGCTTAATATTTTAACAACTGGTTTTGGTAAAATTTTAAATAACAATTCATTTGACTTTGAAAACATATTTTTTCCCTTTCCTAAGAAAATTTATTCATCTATTGTTGATTTTTTATCTTTATTATAAATTGAAATACCTTAAAAGTCTATAATAATAATCCCTGATGTAAGGAGATGAAATATTAACTTTCCATAAATTTTCATCCTTCTTTTTTGCAGCATTAATTAAAGCATTTCTTATTAAAATATTCTTTCCTCTCCATCCGGCAGAGGTAATCTTATATTTTTTAAATGTATTATTATCCATGTTTAATAATTCTTTAATATCCGGGTTTTCCATATATGAGATAGGAGAAAGCTCCATTATATTTGACTTTTCAGCCTGCTTATTAAAAGGACAGACCTTTTGGCATATATCACATCCGAATATACTTCCGCCGAATATATCAAAATCCTTATCTTCAATTTCCTTCTTTTGCGTAAGAAATGAAATACAGAGATTAAAGTTGTCCTTTTTTATAGCGCTGCTTGGGCAGGCATCTATGCATTTTCTGCAGCTGCCGCAGTCCTGTGAAATTATTTTTGTTTCTTCCAGCTCTAAATCTGTTAGTATTTCACCTAAAAATATATAACTTCCATATCTTTTATTTATAACAAGGGAATTCCTGCCTATAAAACCAACACCTGATGCTTTGGCAATATATCTTTCAGGGAGGGAGTTGCTGTCAGTAAAATATACAGCTTCTCCTCCCAAACCTTTAATATAACTGCAGATTTTATCTAAATAATCCGATAAAACGGCATGGTAGTCTCTGCCTCTGCTGTATAGGGAAAAATGGTAGTCTCCCATAGTATCACCAAAAAAATATGGAAAAGCAATGGATATTATCAACCTGCCTTCTTTCAAATACAAGCCAGGGTTAACTCTTTTTTCCATATCACTTTCCTCGAATTGATTTATTTTTTCAATTCTTTTATTTAAATATGGAACTAAATCTTCAAAATATCTAACCCTGGTAAAGCCAAATTCCGATAAACCAAGACCTTTTATATATTCACTGATTAAAGCTGATTTGCTCATATGTATCCTCTCATTTCTATACTAACTAGATAGTATCACAGAGGATATCTAATTGCAAAATCTGTGGTCTCCTATTACTTTAATTAAAGGTCTGGACCAAATCCATTTACTTGTAGCTGTTGCTGGATTAAAATAATATACAGCTCCTCCAGAAGGGTCCCAGCCATTTAATGCATCTCTGGCAGCATTAATGGAACTCTGCGCAATTACTGCATTTATCTGTCCGTCAACTACTGCAGTAAAGGCACCCGGCTGATAAATAACACCTGCTATTGTATTTGGGAATCTTGGATCCTTCACCCTATTAAGTATAACAGCACCTACAGCTACCTGTCCCTCATAGGGCTCTCCTCTGGCTTCTCCGTTTATAAGTCTTGACAAAAGAACTACATTCTGATTTCCTGATGATTGAGAAGAAGACTTTGGATTTATGCCCATGGCTGCTAATGTCTGGTCGCCTGCAGCACCATCAACCTTCAGACCATTTTTGCTTTGAAAATACCTGACCGCCCTGTAGGTGTTATACCCATAAATACCATCCACACTGCTTTTATAATAACCCCAGGCTTTAAGTTTTCTTTGGATCTCGGTTACTACGGTTCCTCTGGAACCCCAGGCATATGTGGCAGCACCTACACTGTTTAAGAACGGAAAAATTATGTTAGCTGATGTATAGGAAAATATCAAAGCCAGTGTAAGAATCAAAACTAATTTATGCTTGAAATATCTTTTCATAGTATGTTTTCCTCCCTTCCTGCATATTTTATGCAAAACAAAAAAAATCATACAAAAAAGGCACTAAAATTAGTGCCTGAATTTTCTCTTCCAAACAGGAAGGAGTACCTCATCTATAATATCACTTAAAACAATTATTCCTGTCAGCCTGTCTTCTTTATCCGTAAGAGGCAGAGATAATAAATTATATTTTATAGCCAAATCTACAGCTTTCTCTACAGAATCATCATCTCTCACCTTTATAACATCAGTTATCATAATATCCTTTAAAAACTTATCTTTATCTGCAAGAATAATATCCTTCAGGGAAACAACTCCCTTTAGTTTCTCATCATCTGTTATATATATATAATAAGCTACCTCATCCTCCGGGTTTAGCTGCCTTAAAAGATCTATGGTCTCTTCACAGGTTATATTAATATCAAAAGAAATATAATCCTTGTTCATAAGGCTTCCTGCCTCTTCATCCTTATACTTTAAAAGGGCTTCTACCTCTTCAGCATCTTCCTTTTCCAGATTTATAAGAATCTTTTCCTTTGTTTTTTCATCAACCTCATCTAAAAGATCCGCTATCTCATCATTTGGCATATTTTCCAGGACTTCTGCAGTTTTAGATATACTCAGACTTTCTAAAATATCTGCCTGATACTCTGGTTCAATTTCCTCTAAGGTATCTGCTGCCAGGTTTTCCTCTAAGCTTTCAAATACCTTGTGCCTGTACTCAGAATCCATATCCTCAAGTATATCTGCAATATCAGCGGGATGAAGCTTACTAAGCTTCTTATATGAAACAGAAAGCTTCAAATCCTCACCTAAATCTATAGATTCAACATTATCCCATATAATAAGAGATTCTTGAACTTTTACATTTAAAACAGAATTAATAAATTTATAAATTCCTTCTATTTTATGTCTTCTTGCAAAAGCCAGTCTGCTGGTATCAACTGCCACAACCTTAAGTTCACCTGAAAGTTCAGCCATTCTTAAATCATTTACTTTTACTAGTTTTTTGCCATTTATATCAACTATTTGTTTATCGAGAAGATTCTTAGACAAAAGATAAGAGAATTTTCTTGGGATTATATCCTTAACTCCTTTAACAGTAACCTTAAGCTTTCCATTTTCTTCATTCTTATATACATCTATGTTTCTAAACTCATAGTTAAAATACTCTCCGCCCTTTTTTATAATATACCCTATAGCTTTAGGGTATAACTCCTCATTGGTAACATAAATATCAGATAGTTTTCCTATATCTCCATATTCATCATATACATTGTTGTGTAAAATCTGGCTCAAAAAGAAACTGTTTACTCTTTTCACACTACTACCTCCTTATGAAGCAGTGCAAAAATTCACCCTGTGTAAATTGATGCAAAGCTTCTTTATTAAATTATAAAGTCCAGGTTTGACGCCGGCTTCAGGTCCGCTTTCCATCAAATTCACCACCTCAAAATGTAAGTAAAATCAATATTTTAACTTCACTATCATTATATTTATAATAATTTTAAAATGCAACAAATTGTTTATAATTAGAAGATACTATGCTAATATTAAAGGATAAATGGAGGTTAACATGACAGATAATAAAGATTTTTTACCGGTATCTCTTGAAGATATGAAGAAAAGAAATATAGCTGCTCTGGATTTTGTTTTTATAACAGGTGATGCTTATATAGACCACCCTTCCTTTGGTACGGCCATTATTGCCAGGATATTAGAAAATGAAGGATTTAGTGTTGGTATAATTCCTCAGCCTGACTGGAATAACATAGATGAATTTAAAAAACTTGGAAAACCAAATTTAGCATTTCTTATAAACTCCGGGAATATTGATTCCATGGTGAACCACTACTCTGTATCCAAACACAGAAGAAGCAAAGATATGTATACTCCAAATGGAGAAATGGGCAAAAGGCCGGACAGAGCTGTTATTGTTTATTCAAATAAGGCCAGAGAAGCATATAAGGATGTCCCTGTTATAATCGGAGGCATAGAAGCTTCCTTAAGAAGGTTTGCCCATTATGATTATTGGCAGGATAAAGTAAGACGAAGCATACTTTTAGATTCCAAGGCAGATTTGTTATCCTATGGAATGGGTGAAAAATCAATAGTGCAGATTGCCAATCTTTTAAAATATGGAAAAAACATAAAAGATATTAAAGATATAAGAGGAACCTGCTATATAGATAAAGCGGAAGGCTTGAAGGATAATTGTATTATTCTTCCTTCCTATGAAGAAATATTAAAATCAAAAAATGACTATAATAAAGCCTTTAAAATTGAAAATGATGAACAAAACCCTCTGGATGGGAAAGCCTTAGCTCAGAAACACGGAGATGTTTATCTGGTTCAAAATCCTCCCCAGATTCCTCTTACTGAAGAAGAAATGGATATAGTTTACTCTTTAAATTATAAAAGAGAACCTCATCCTATGTATAAAGGAACTGAGATACCTGCAATTGAGGAGATTAAATTCTCAATTACAAGCCATAGGGGCTGCTTTGGAAGCTGTGCATTTTGTGCCCTTACCTTTCATCAGGGAAGGATAATTTCAAAAAGAAGTCAGTCATCCATCATAGATGAAGCAAAAAAACTTACTAAGCTTAATGATTTCAAAGGGTATATACACGATGTGGGAGGACCTACTGCCAATTTTAGAAATCGTGCATGCTCTCTTCAGGATAAAAATGGTGTATGTAAGGATAGACAATGTCTGTATCCTACCCCCTGTAAAAATCTAAGGATTGATCACAGTGAATATTTAGAACTTTTAAGGAAGCTTAGAAAAATTGAAGGAGTCAAGAAAGTATTTATAAGATCCGGCATAAGATATGATTATTTAATTTATGATAAGGATGATACATTTTTAAAAGAACTTTGTGAGTATCACATAAGCGGTCAGCTTAAAGTAGCTCCTGAGCATATTTCAGATAAGGTTCTCTCTGTTATGAGAAAACCCGGCTTTAAAGTTTATAAAAAGTTTATGGATAAATATAATGCAGAAAACAAAAGACTTAATAAAAAGCAGTATCTTGTTCCTTATCTGATGTCCTCTCATCCGGGAAGTGACTTAAATGAAGCAATAAAGCTGGCTCAGTTCATTAAAGAATTAGGCTATATGCCGGAGCAGGTTCAGGACTTTTATCCTACGCCGGGAAGCTTATCAACTGCCATATATTATACAGGGGTAAATCCATTAACAGGAGAGCAGGTTTATGTTCCAAAATCTCAAAAAGAAAAAAACATGCAGAGAGCTCTTCTTCAGTTCAATAAAAAGGAAAATTAC
>JAJBWD010000151.1:0-3007 GCA_032907345.1 Bacillota bacterium
AACAGACCCTAATATATAATCATAGGGTGCTTTTTCAGATATCACTCTGGCTTCCTCTTCAGTCTCTTTTGTTAAGCCGATCTCAATTCCAAGAAGCAGATAGTCATTTCTATATTTAATGTACTCCCTGTAAAACTCATCCACATCAAAAACAAATCTGGGAGAAACATTTATATCCATATGATCGGTTATGACAACTCCTGATTTTTTAGGATTTTTAATTATATTTTCAATGCTTTCATTTGAATCTTCTGAGAATTTTGAATGAACGTGTGAATCGAACAAAATACCACCGCCTTATATATGTTACAACCTTATTATATTTTATTTTACACATTAAATAAAGTTTGTATAACTATAAATATTATGCTATAATTTTTAAAACTTTACGTCAAAAGGTGGGATTCCTTAATGATTTATAACAGGCAGGATTATTTAAAAAATATTAAAAGAGTAGTAATAAAGGTAGGCTCCTCAAGTATTACACATTCCAATGGCCTTATTAACCTTAATAAAATGGAGCATTTGTGTCAGCAGATTGCAGATATACATAATAAAGGCATAGAAATTGTTTTTGTTTCATCCGGAGCTATCGGTGCCGGCATGGGAAAACTTATGCTTAAGGAAAGGCCCAGAACTATACCTGAGAAACAGGCAGCGGCTGCTGTAGGACAAGGAATCTTAATTCATCTTTACGAGAAAATGTTTTCAGAGTATGGAATAACAATTGCCCAAATACTGCTGACCAGAGAGGACATGGGAAGTAAAAACAGATATTTAAATGGAAGATTTGCTCTTTCCGCCTTAATAGAAAAAAATGTAATACCTATAATAAATGAAAATGATGCCATATCTGTAGAGGAAATAAAATTTGGAGATAATGATAACCTGTCTGCACTGGTAGCCTGCATGGTAGAAGCGGACCTTCTTATAATTTTATCAGATATTGATGGATTATATGATAAAAACCCTTCATTATGCAGCGATGCATCTATTATAAATTTTGTGGATAAGATAGATAAAAGCATAGAAGAATTTGCAGGAGGAACCATAAGCAATGTGGGAACCGGCGGTATGATTACAAAGATTAAAGCAGCCAGGGTATCAACCTCCTCCGGAATTCCAATGGTTATAGCAAAAAGCGATGAGCCCTATGTTCTTGATAAAATATTATCCTTTAGTGATTTAGGAACATTTTTTAAACCAAAAATTATTCCCCTGAAGAAGGAAAAAAGATGGATTGCTTTCGCTTCAAAAGTAACCGGCAGCATAACTGTTGATGACGGAGCTGAAAATGCATTAATAAAGCATCATAAAAGCCTACTTCCATCCGGTATTTTAAATATATCCGGCAGTTTCAGCCACAGAGATGTGGTTAATATTATGGACATAAAAAATAAAATTATAGCAAGAGGAATAACAAACTACTCCAGTTCGGATTTAGAAAAAATTAAAGGAATAAAAACCGGAGATATAGAAAAGGTTTTAGGAATAAAAAATTACGATGAAGTTATTCATTGTGATAACATGGTAATAATCTAAGGAAATAAATTTATATGCGGGAGGACTTTATGGAAGAAATTTTAAATTTGCTAAAAAGAACTAAAAATGCTTCAATGCTGCTTTCAAAAGAAAGTAAGGATAAAAAAAACCTGGCTTTAAATTCAATTGCTGATTTATTAGTTAAAGAAAAGGATAAAATTCTTTCTGCCAATAATATAGATATAGAAAACGCAAAATTAAGCAATATTAAAGACTCTTTAATTGACAGGCTTTATTTAGACAGCAGCAGGATTAAATCCATGGCAGGCAGCGTTTTAAGTATAGCAGAAGATAATGATCCAATAGGGAATGTAGAAAAATCTTTCTATTCTAAAGCCGGGCTTTTAATAAGCAAGGTTACGATCCCAATTGGGACTATAGGAATAATATATGAGGCCAGGCCAAATGTCACTGTGGATGCAGCCGCTCTCTGCATTAAGTCATCAAATTCTGTTATATTAAAAGGCGGTAAGGAAGCCCTGAATTCTAACCTGGCTCTTGTAAACTTAATTAAAAAGGCTATAAATAAATATATACCGGAAGACAGCGTAAACTATATATCAACCTCAGACAGGGAAGCTTTATCTTTCATACTGTCACAGAGAGATTATTTAGACCTTATTATACCAAGAGGCGGTGCAGGACTTATTAAATTTGTTGCTGAAAATTCCAAGGTTCCTGTAATTGAAACAGGAGTTGGAAACTGCCACATATATGTTGATGAGTCAGCAGATCTTAACATGGCAGAAAACATAATAATAAATGCAAAGACTCAAAGACCTGGGGTATGCAATGCCATGGAAACTCTTCTTGTTCATAAAAATATTGCAGATAAATTTCTGCCTTCTCTTGGAAAGGAATTAAGTGATAAAAATGTAGAAATACGAGGATGTGAAAAAACTGCAGGTATACTAAAATATGCAGTTCCGGCCACTGAGGAGGATTATTATAAAGAGTTTCTTGATTTAATATTGGCTGTTAAGGTAGTTGATTCAATAGATGAAGCTATAGCTCATATTCAAAAATATACCACAAACCATTCTGAAGCCATAATTACAAATGATTATAAAAATTCAAGGCTTTTCATCTCCAGCATAAATTCTTCTGCAGTTTATGTTAATGCTTCCACCAGGTTTACCGATGGCGGAGAATTTGGATTTGGAGCTGAAATAGGTATAAGCACTCAAAAGCTTCATGCCAGGGGCCCTATGGGGCTTAAAGAGCTTACCAGCTATAAATATGTTATACTTGGAAACGGAGAAATAAGGTAATTACATAATTTAATAATATATTTTTTCAGGTTTAAAAAACGTTGATAATTCGTTATTTTAAACCTGAAAAATCAGCCAAAATGTTATTATGCGATTTCCTTATATGGTAGGAATTCCTACCTTTTTTCATAATATTTTTTAACATAGGGAGATGTCATAGCAGCAAGCAGGGCACCATAGCTTACATTAAATGA
>JAJBWD010000152.1:0-2960 GCA_032907345.1 Bacillota bacterium
AGAGTTTTCCAGTATATTGTATCTGTTTGCAATAGTTCCATCCTCTGCCTGCATACAGTCAAAGTAAGCGGTTCCTGATTCATTTTCCAATCCAACTCTAAACAATACGGAAGTGCTGGTACTGTCTGAAGGTAAAGTAAATGTAACTTGAAGTCTTGTCCAATCATTTGTGCCTGTTAAATGTTCTGATCTGGACGCTAAATAAACATCGCTGCTGTTTTTATAATGGACAGCTATATAAGCTCCCATATTATTAGAATTAGAAATGCTACTGGTTTTTACATAAGAACTGAAGGTATAGGTTTTGCCTTTTTCAAGGGTAACATATTCGCTATAATAGCTTCTTGAAACATTATCAGTCTTATTTATTTTTAAGCTTTTCTGTCCCATATAGCTTGTATCAGAGCTATAGCTTACACTTCCGATTCCTCCGTCCGTACCAGAAATCCAATTGCTTACCGTTTCTGCACTATGATTCTGTATATAATTGGTTACGGTTTTCTGAAGCTTTGACTGAAGGGTAAGCTTATTTGTATTTGAAGCAGAACCGTATTTATAGTATTCTGCATAACCTTCATTATCCTTTATTCCTAAGGTATTTCCCCAGTAGTTAAAGTTATATATGTTTTTTCGTCCCCTGTAGTCCGTAAAAGTGGTTACATTATTATCATAGGTTAGTCTTAAATCCTTGCCTGATGTTCCGTCTGAATTACTTTCGGTAATACTGCTAATCCTATAAGGAGCTGCAGCATAATATTGGTAGGATATTCTATATCCATCATAATTTGTTGCAGACAGAAGCTTATTATCACTGTCATAAGTATATGTTGTATATTTACCATCCGGGTAAATGATTTTTGTAAGCTGGTCTCCTGTGTAAGTGTAGCTTGTTTTTCTTCCCGATGGATCATTTATAGCTGATAGTCTTCCATCTGCTTCAGTGTCCAGTATAAATATTCTATCAGCGCCATCTTTAATAGTTTTAAGAACATTCCCGTTATAACCAAGCGTCAATGTGTTGCCATTGCTGTCTGATATTGTGGACAGGTACCCGCTTGATGTAAAATTAAGCTTGTTGCTTTTTTTATCTGTAATTGTATAGGTACTGTCTCCATTTTTAGTCAGAGTTAAATCAAGACCTGACTGATCCTTATATATACCGGATACACTTTTAAAATCCTGAACTGTTCCATCCTCATCAGTATATAAATAATGCTGACCATCAGAAAATGTCGTTGGTACTACCCTTTGGCTGTAATTTAACCTCCACCCAAATCCGTATCCAATGCTTCCTGCCCTGTCATTGCTGTTATAAACATGGCTAATTGAAACAGGTGCCTTATTTCCATTTAAGCTGGCATCATCATGGGTGAGTATAAGATTTCCGTTATAGTCATTTACATAGCCTGTCCCAGCCCTTCCCATATCCTGAGAATGATAAGTCCAGTAGCTTTCAAGTCCGCTGTTATTTATATAGTAAATTACTGCACATGGCCTTATAGTGGCATAGCTGCTTGAGCAATCTGAGGATAAATACTCATAATAACCAGTGCTCTCGTTATTATTTTTAAGCATCAATCCATAATTATTTCCAGTGGTGTACCACTGCTTTACAATACCTGTAATGTTCCAATTAAATTGAGAGCCTGAACTACCGCTTACAATATCATAATCCTCAATGTTCGAATTATATGATGGTTTATTATTCCAAGTTATTGTACTAGAGCTCCAATCAGCATTTACTTTATGTACATTAATCTGACCTGCAGTTGAATTTGCAGTATATAAAGCTAAATATAATCTTGCATTTGTTACCATGTCTCCTGTTTTTAATGCAGGCAGGGTAAACTTTATGTAGCTTCTATTGGTAAGTGACGAACTTCCATAACCTGTTTTTAATATTGTGGATTGATAGTAATTACTATTAGGGTATCCTAAACTTACATGTGCATCGCTTATGTCCTGGACATATGATGAAGTTTCAACAGATGGATCTAATGTAACAGGATAAACCCTTTTTGAATCATTAAGCCATTCTTTATCCAGCTCAATTGTTAATAAATATCCACTTTCCTGTTTTTCAAGTTTTTGTACAACGTTTCTATTTTCTTCTCCTGTGCTGTCATATAAAAAAGGTGTCTTTATTTGAAAAACTTTTTTATCTTTATCATAAAATGTTATAATCCCTTTATCATCTAGTTTTGGCTCTAAATCCTTTGTACTTAAGTTTATTTTAAAAACTGGATTATCCATTGGTTTATTTAAAACAAAGTTTTCTTTTAAGCTATCTCCTGAAATGTCATAATATATATCTACGCCGGAAAAAGCATCTGTGATTTTAGCTTTTGATTCTGTATTAAATAATGTGGTTATTTTTTTATTGCTGTGAAGAATATCTTTTATTTAATTTTTTTCTTCCTGTGTTTTATCAGAGTATTCAGATGATATAGTGTCTTCCACATCATTATTAATCAGTTCTTCTTCTTTTTCTGTATCGAGAGTAACAGGCTCACATTTTGTTTTATTTATTCCTTCTATATTCCAGCCTATTTCATATTTATCTTTTTGTATCCTAACCAGATTGTCTGAATCTGTATTTTTAGATATTTTTATCTTGAAGCTATTTTTGTTATTTTCCAATATGCCCTGATTATTTTCATCAGAAGAATCTTTCAAAGTGTTATCTATATCCTGCCATATTCCATTTTCCTTATAGTGAACATTATAAGGATAAACTACTGCCTGGTATGAACCATCTGCCATATAGAAATGCTTGATATTAGCTTCCCTTTTTCCCTGAATCTCCCCAATTATTTTCTTGTCAGATACTTCAGAAGATGATTCTGCCGTAGTCGTTTTCACTTCAGGCGGATTTTGATTAATCTCTGATGCAAAAGCAGTAATAGGCAATGTGTAGAAAACCAGTAAAAATGAAAGGATGTAAGACAATATTTTCTTTC
>JAJBWD010000153.1:0-11477 GCA_032907345.1 Bacillota bacterium
CCTGAAAATGGTAAGGATGTAGTTTTAACCATTGATGACATGATTCAGCACTTTGCAGAAAAAGCAGCAGCGGATGCCATGAAGGTAAATAAGGCAAAGGCAGTTTCCGTAATTGTAATGGACCCAAATACCGGAGAAATTCTTGCCATGGCAAATACACCGGGATATGATCTGAATAATCCCTGGAAGGATGGAGCCAGCTACGATGAGCTTCAGGCTTCCTGGAGAAACAGAGCGGTATCAGATACATTTGAACCCGGCTCTATATTTAAGGTAATAACAGCATCAGCTGCACTATCTGAAAAAGTTGTAAATGAAAATTCCAAATTTAACTGCACCGGAAGCTTAAAGGTTGGAGGAAGAACCATTAGGTGCTGGAAAACTTCCGGGCACGGCCAGCAGAATTTTATAGATATTCTTAAAAATTCCTGTAATGTAGGCTTTATGAAGGTTGGAGCAGCACTTGGAAAAGAGAAGCTTAATAAATATATTTCCAGTTTCGGACTGGGCAAAAAAACCGGAGTTGATCTGCCTGGAGAAGCCAGCGGAATTGTAAAAAGCACAAGCAGCATAACAGAAAGCGATTTAGCCACAATATCATTTGGTCAGACAGATACCGTATCCTGTATTCAGTATTTAACAGCCTTTAATGCAGTGGCAAATGGAGGAACATTAATTACACCTCATGTCATGAAGAAAATAGTAGGATATGACGATAACGATAACGAGAATTATAAACTGGAATATAGTAAATACAATAAGAGAAAGGTACTGGATCCTGAGATAGCTAAAACCTTAAGAGGCTATTTAGAGCAGGTTATATCAAATGGCGGAGGAGCTAAAGCTTTTATCGATGGATACCATATAGCCGGAAAGACAGGAACTGCCCAAAAGATAAGCGGAAAAGGGACCTATGCCCCTGGCAAGTATATTGCTTCCTTTGTAGGAATGGCTCCTGCTGACAACCCTAAGGTTACAGTTATGATTTCCATAGATGAACCTGACCCATCTAATTATTATGCAGGTCAGATAGCAGCTCCTGTTGCTAAACAGGTTTTTTATGATATTTTTAATTATTATTCAATTAAATCAGATACATCTCAGGAAAAAACAGAAAACAGCCTGCTTAAAGATATTATGATTCCGGAGGTAAGGGGATTATTAGTTGAAAATGCAAAAAAACTATTAAGAGAAAACCATCTTGATTATCAGATAGAGGGAACAGGGAAATATATTACGAAAATTGTTCCTGCACCGGGAATGTATGTAAAAGAGGGAACGAAATTACTTCTTTACAGTGATAATAAGGATAACTATAATAAAGTAGTAGTTGTTCCAAACTTTGTAGGAATGACTAAAGAGAAAGCCTCAGATGTGCTTATTAACCTTGGACTTAAGGGAGAATTTTCCGGAAGGGGAATGGTGACTGAGCAGAGCATAGCAGAAGGCGAGGAAGTTAACAAAGGAACAGCTATTAAATTAAATTTAGAGGTTTTAGGAGATTAAAATGAAAAGGCTGAAAGATATTTTATCAGAAATTGAATTTAATCTAAAGAATGGCAGTCTGGAAGACAATATAAATTCTATAGAATATGATTCAAGAAAAGTAACTGAGGGAGATGTATTTTTCTCCATTTTCCCATATAAAGATAAAGGGGAAGGATATATAAAGGATGCTGTATTAAAAGGTGCTGAATATATAGTAATGGATGAAGATATAGATATGGATTTTGGCTCAAATGTAATAATTGTACAAAATGTGAGAGAAGCTCTGGCTAAATCCTGTCAGAATCTTTATGATAACCCTCAGAGGAAACTTAATATAATTGGAGTTACCGGAACTAACGGAAAGACCACTTCCACCTATATGCTTAAAGAAATACTGGAATACTCCGGCTTTAAGGTTGGACTTATAGGAACCATAGCAAATTATATTGGGAAAGATAGGATTCCATCCACAAATACAACTCCTGAGGCTAAGGAGCTTATGCAGCTTTTTAGAAAGATGGCAGATGAAAATGTGGATTATGTGGTTATGGAGGTAAGCTCTCACTCACTGGCACTTCACCGGGTTTATGGGATAGATTTTATTGCTTCAATATTTACAAATTTAACTCAGGATCATCTGGATTTTCATAAAACCTTTGAAAACTATTTTAATGCTAAGGTTAAACTTTTTGAAAAAAGCAGGATATCAATAATAAATGGGGACAGTGAGTACTGCAGCAGAATAATAAGTAAATGTCTTGGAGAACATTATACCTATAGCATAAAAGATAAGGCAGATGCCTATGCTTCTGATATAGAAATAACTTCAAGAAAAAGCAGATATACAATAAATTACATGGGGCAAAAGGAAACTATGACTATAAACATCCCTGGGAAATATAATATAGAAAATTCTTTAGGCGTGGCTCTTGCCTGCTTGAAAATAGGAATTCCTATATCTAAAATTAAGGAAGGCTTTAATAAATTAACCGGAGTTTCAGGAAGATGTGAAATTGTATCTTCAAAATATTCTATTGATTTTGATATAATACTGGATTATGCTCACTCGCCTGACGGTCTTTTAAACATACTGAAAACCGCCAGAGAATTTACTAAAGGAAGGCTGATTTCAGTTTTTGGCTGCGGGGGAGACAGAGATAAAACCAAAAGGCCTATTATGGGGAAAATAGGAACAGATTTAAGCGATTTTTCAATAATAACCTCTGATAATCCAAGAAGTGAGGAGCCCCTCAGCATTATTGATGATATTTTAGCGGGTATTACTAAGGATAATTATATTGTAGAAGAAGACAGGAAAACTGCTATAAAAAAATCCATAGAAATGGCAGAGCCTGCTGATGTTATTGTAATTGCCGGAAAAGGTCATGAGGATTACCAGATCCTTAAAACAGGAAAAATCCATTTTGACGAAAGAGAATTAGTTGATAAAATTATTAAGGAGCTGTACTAATGGAGAAAATTTCAATTGAAGAAATATTAAAAGCTATAGATGGAAAACTGATAAAGGACGGAAAAAGTAATAATTTCAGTGAAGTTTTTATTGATTCAAGAAAGAAAGCCAGGGACGGGATATTTTTCGGACTTAAGGGAGAAAAGGTAAATGGCAGCAAATATGCGGCAATGGCTTCAGAAAACGGAGCATCTCTTGTTATTATAGATGAAATGACCGCAGATATTGAGAAAGTTAAAGACTATTCTTCAGTTATCCTTGTAAAAGATGCTAAAGAAGCATTAAAAAACTTAGCTAAGTACTATAGAGGCTGCCTGAAAATTAAAGTTGTGGGAATTACAGGATCTAACGGGAAAACATCCACAAAGGACTTAGCAGCAGCAGTACTAAGTTCCAGATTTAAGGTACTTAAAACAGAGGGGAATTTTAATAACGAAATAGGTCTTCCTCTTACAGTTTTTAAGTTAGATAATTCTTATGATGCGGCTGTTCTTGAGATGGGTATGAGTAATTTAGGAGAAATCCACAGTCTTACTGATATAGCAAGACCTGATATCGGTATAATTACAAATATCGGCGTTTCTCATCTTCAGAACTTAAAGACAAGAGAGAATATTTTAAAGGCAAAATTAGAGATAACAGACTTTTTTAAAAAGGAAAATACACTGATTATTAATGGAGATAATGATCTCTTAAAAGATTATACAGATGATAAATTCAGCATAATTAAGGCTGGAAAAGAAAAATATAACAATATATATGCAGATGATATAAAGCTTTTGGAAAATGGAGTATCCTTCAGCGTTTATGAAGATGGAAAGTATATGGACAGAGTATTTATAGACTCCCTGGGAGAGCATTCAGTTACCAATTCAATCCTGGCAGCAGCACTGGGCAGAAAAATGGGACTTACATATACTGAGATAAAAAAAGGTCTTAAAAATTCAGATAAAACTAAAATGAGATTAGAGGTAATAGACAAAACAAATTATAAAATAGTAAATGACTGCTATAATGCCAGTCCTGATTCTATGAAGGCTGCCATAGATGTAATTAAATCATTTAAAGGAAGAAAAATTGCAGTTCTTGGAACTATGCTGGAGCTGGGAGAAAATTCCGGGAAAATGCACAGGGAAGTCGGAAGATATGCCAAAGAAAATGGGGCAGACATGCTTCTTGCCACTGGGGACTTCAAAGATGAATATTTTAATGGCTTTGGAAATGGATGTTATACATTCAGCAATAAGAGTGATTTAGCATTATTCCTGAAAGATAATATAAGTCAGGATGATGTAATTTTAATTAAAGCTTCCAGAGGAATGAAGTTTGAAACTATTATAGAGGAGCTAAATTAAGGGAAGGATTTATTATGAATACGATAATTAACGGAAAACTGATATATGCTGCACTAGTTGCACTATTTATTTCGCTTTTGGCAGGTCCTGTTATTATACCTGTTCTTCATAAACTGAAGTTTGGACAAAATATAAGGGAAGACGGTCCTAAAAGCCATAAAATTAAAACGGGAACTCCTACTATGGGAGGACTCATATTTATATTCTCAGTAGTGGTTACCATGCTTATTATGGCAGCTAAGTTTAATGATGAAGGCATGATAGCTCTTTATTCATTTTTAGCCTTCGGTTTTGTGGGACTTTTAGATGATGGGCTTAAGATATATCATAAAAAGAATCTGGGTCTCAGGGCTTATCAGAAAATGCTTCTTCTTCTTATAGTATCTGTGGTTCTGACCTACTATGGTTATAAAAATCCTGATATAGGAACTAACATAATAATCCCATTTTGGGGAAAAAGCATTGATTTTGGAAAATTATATATACCATTTGTAATAATTTATTTTTTATGCGTTACAAATGCAGTTAACTTAACTGACGGACTGGATGGACTGGCATCTACCATAACCATATTAGTTATGACATTCTTTACAATAGTAAGCTATACCAATTCCCATTACACTTTGTCAATATTTTCAGCAATAGTAACCGGAGGGCTTCTGGGATTTTTAAGATATAATTCCTATCCGGCTCAGGTCTTTATGGGAGATACCGGATCTTTAGCTTTAGGCGGAGCAGTAGCAGCTGTTGCCATGATATTAAAAGCTGAATTTTTGGTGATAATTGTAGGTGGAATATATGTACTTGAAGTACTTTCTGTTGTAATTCAAGTTACATCCTATAAGCTTACAAAGAGAAGAGTATTTAAGATGGCTCCTATCCACCATCATTTTGAACTCAGCGGATGGCATGAGACGAAAATAGTTTCCGTGTTTTCTATTATAACGGTAGTTCTTTGTCTCATAGGATTTTTGTCCTTTTAATTTTATAGGAGGAAGGTATGAATAAAAATAAGCCAAATATGAAATCCTTTGACTTTGTTTTATTTTCGGTGATTATGATACTGGTGGCTTTTGGAGTAATAATGGTTTTTAGTGCCAGTTCATATACCTGTGCTTTAGACCCTAAGATAAATGACAGTATGTATTATTTAAAGAGGCAGAGTCTATGGGCACTCATCAGTTTATGTGCCATGATATATATGGTCAGATTTGATTATCATAAAATAAAAAAATATACCGGACTTCTTATGATATTAAGTCTTGGGCTTTTACTTCTTACCTTTGCATTTCCCGAGGTAAATGGTGCAAAAAGGTGGATAAGGCTTGGACCTTTAGGCAATTTTCAGCCTTCTGAGCTGGTTAAATATGTAGTAGTGTTTTTCATGGCTAAAGGAATAGAAAATAAAGGAGACAGGATAAAAAAATTTTTCAGCGGAGTTGTACCCTACCTCTTGATAGCTGGAATATATGCAGGCATAGTTTTAGTCCAGAAAAACCTGAGTATTGCCGCTGTCATAATTATTATTACCTTAATTCTGCTGTATATAGGAGGCATAAAACAGATTCATTTTTGGGGAATATTAGTCCCATTTTTTGGAGCTGCAGGTGCTGCTGCTGCTATATTGGTACCTTACAGGATGAAAAGACTTATGAATTTTATTAATCCCTGGGCTACAGCCAAAACAGAGGGTTATCAGCTTTGCCAGTCTCTTCTTGCTATAGGAACCGGAGGCATATGGGGAGTTGGGCTGGGCCAGTCAAGACAGAAGAGGTTTTTTCTGCCGGAGAGACATACAGATTTTATATTCTCAGTAACTGCTGAGGAACTTGGACTTATTGGATGTGCTGTCATAATATTATTATTTTTAGTATTTATCTGGAGAGGCATTGTTACAGCCATAAGAGCTAAGGATGTTTATGGAACAATTTTGGCATCGGGCATAACATCAGTTATTGCTGTTCAGGCAATAATAAATATTGCTGTTGTATCAGGATCTTTTCCGGTAACCGGTGTTCCTCTTCCATTTATAAGTTATGGAGGTTCATCACTGCTTATTAATTTAATGGCTGCAGGAATTCTGCTTAATATTTCAAGGCAGATAAATTAAAGTTTTTAACAGGGGATATTATGAATGATAGAAAAAATAACCAGCTTATTATAAAAAGAAGAAAGAAGAAAATTAGGAGAAGATTTTTTGTTTTCTCCCTATTATTAATAATTACCTCAATTGCACTTGCTTTTAATCTAAAAACCTTTGATATAAAAGAAATATTTGTAAAAAATAATGTAAAAGTGACAAATGATGATATAATTAAACTATCAGGTATAAACATAGGAGATAATATTTTTTATGTAAGTTTTTATAAGAGCAGAAAGAATATATTATCAGATCCTTATATAGAGACTGTGAAGTTAAGAAGGAAGCTTCCCGCCAGTATAGAAATATCAGTTACTGAAAGAGTTGAGGCAGTATATTTCCAGAAGGGAAACAGCTTTTATATACTGGATAAAACCGGTGTATTTCTTAGGAAAAGCAGCGCAGCACCATCTATTCTCAATATAAAAGGTATTGAAAACAAAGTATCCTATGAAAAAAATTCTGTTACTTTTAAGGACAGCAGATATAAAAATGTTATAGAAATGTTTAATATACTAGATTCTAATAATAAGACTAAATTAAAGTTTAAAGCTGTAGATTTAGGCAGCCTGGTTAATATTAAACTATATATAAATAATATGGAAATAAGATTAGGCAGTGATGAGGATCTTTTAAACAAAGTAAATACAGCTGTAAGTATGATGTCTAAAGACGGTATGTCTTTGGAGAAGGGTTATATTGATGTCAGTTTTAAAGGAAATCCGGTATTTTATATAGAAAAATAGGAGGAACACATGAAAAGACTTAATGCTAAGCTATCTGTCATGGTTGTATGTATAATATTAGGCTTTATTTTAACAAGCCAGTTTAGAAATATATTAAATAAAAATAAATATTACAATACTGCAGCCACTGCTGATATAACTGTTGAGCTGGAGAGTCTCAGGAGCCAAAAGGAAGCTCTTGAGAAAAGTGTAAATGATCTTCAGGCAAAGATATCCCAATATGAAAAATCTTCAACAGAAAAGAATGGAAAAACTACGCAGATACTGGAGGAGCTTAATAATACCAGATTAATAACATGTCAGACTGATGTTAAAGGACAAGGGGTAACAGTGACACTGATTCCCAAGACCGGACTTCTGGGAACTCCCTCAGAAGAAGGAAGAATTAACGACAGGGATATAATAGTTATATTAAATGAATTAAGATTTGCAGGGGCAGAAGCACTGGCTGTTAATGATATAAGGATAACTGCCTATTCTGGAATCAGGAATTCAGGAAGCTACATTATGGTTAATAATGATGAAAGAGTTCTTCCAATGAAGAAAGTTGAAATAAAGGCTATAGGTAAAAAAGAAGACTTGCAGACCTGCCTGGATCAATTTCAGCAGGCTAATGATTTCACCGGGATATTTGAAATGAAGGTGGCGCCTTCAGATGATATAACAATTAAGAGATACCTTAAACCATACAGTTTCCAGTATGCAAAATCAGTTAATGAGGTGAAATAATATGTATATAATATTTGGACTTTTACTGGGAGTAGTATTAGGACTTGTTTTGAAAATAAATATTCCGGATCAATTTACTTCATATGTTTCAGTAGCTATTCTGGCATGCATAGATTCTGTCTTTGGAGCTATAAGAGGCAATCTTTATAAAAATTTCCAGGCTGATATATTTATATCCGGATTTTTTGGAAATGCAATACTGGCAGCAGCACTGGCTTATTTAGGAGATAAGCTGGGAGTCCCAATATATCTGGCAGCGGTTTTGGTATTTGGAGGAAGAATATTTGATAACTTTGCAAATATAAGAAGAAAATTGCTGGAAAACTATAAAAGCAGTAAAGAAAAGAATAGTGATATTGTATAAGGAGTGGTTAGATGGCAAGAAATGATGCCAAGTACTTTATACTTATAGGCAGTATAGTCATAGGTACATTGGTAAGCTCCAATATAGATACCGGTAATAGAAGCTTTAAAATACTAAATGCAGCACAGTACAAGGAAGCAATAGATGAAAGATATTCTCTTAAAAATGATATAGAGGGCTTATCTGATAAATATTCTAAAGCTAAACTGAAGCTGGAAAAATACAATGACGAGGACACTTCAAAGAGTGAAATTTTAAAGGACATTCAAAAGGAACTGAATTTTAATAATGTGATAGCAGGAACTACTGAAGTTTCAGGCCCCGGTATTGAAATTACTCTAAAGGACTCAATTGAGGACTATTACCAAACTAACGATATATACAGTATTATTCATGATCAGGACATGATTCAGGTTATAAATGACGTTAAAAATTCCGGAGCAGAAGCTATAGAAATAAACGGAATAAGGATAATAGACAGAACAAAAATATACTGTAATGGTTATTTCTTAAGGATTAATGGTGTATTAATAGCAGCACCTTTTAACATATCTGCCATAGGCAATAAGGATTCTATGAGAAAATATCTGCTGAGCCCGGATAATTATCTGGCTTATCTGCAGGTGAGAGGCATATATGTATCAATTGATGATAATGACAACATTAAAATTCCACCATATCAGGGAAGCATAGACAGCAGCTATTTATCCGATCCATCTGCAAAAAAATAAATAATTTTAAGGATTTCAGGCAGGCAAACAGAATATATTAAGGGGAGCGGTAGATTTGTCCATACTCAATAATATTGAAAAAATTTTAAATGAAATACCTGAAGAGGTTAAGTTAGTAGCCGTTTCAAAAACCAGATCCATTGAAGAAATAAAAGAAGCTTATGACTATGGAATAAGGGATTTTGGGGAAAACAAGGTTCAGGAACTGATTTCAAAGGAAGAAAAATTAAATAAGGATATAAAATGGCATTTAATAGGTCATCTTCAAAGAAACAAGGTAAAATACATAGTCGGTAAGGTATATTTAATACATTCCCTGGATAATATAAATCTTTTAAGGGAAATAGAAAAGGAATATAAAAAACATGATTTAACAGCAAAATCTCTGATTGAAGTAAACATAGGCAGGGAAGAAAGCAAAACCGGAATTCTTGCTGAAAATCTGGAGGAATTAATTTTTGAAATTGAAAAGTGTGAAAATGTTAAGATTTTAGGATTAATGGCGATAATACCTAAGGGGGATGAAATAGCCTGTTTAAACTATTTTAAGAAGGTAAAGGAATTATATGACAGGCTTTCAAAAATAAAATATAAAAACATCAGTATGAAGATTCTATCAATGGGCATGACTTCGGATTATAAATATGCTGTTAGTGAAGGCTCAAACATGGTAAGAATAGGCGAAGGTATTTTTGGAAAAAGAAATTATAACAAGGAGGGTTAAAATGGCTGGAAAAGGCATCAAAAAAGTATTGGAATTCATAGGACTTGAGGATGACAGCGAAAATAGCGAAATGGAGGAATATACTGAGGAATTAGAAAATGAATATTCTATCAAGCAGGAGGCAGAGGAAGAGACTCCATTTCAAAGAAAAAGAGGGAATAATAAAGTGCTTAATATTCACACAAACAGCTTAGCAAAGGTTGTAATAGTTAAGCCCACAGATTATGAGGAAGCAACTAATATTTGTGATAATTTGAGGAACAGAAAGATTATAGTAGTAAATACAAATTCACTGGAGCAGAAAGTTGCTCAAAGACTGCTTGATTTTATCGGAGGAGCCTGCTACGCATTATCAGGAGATCTGCAGGAAGTAGAAAATGGCATATATATATTATCTCCATCTAATGTAGAAGTTTCCAGTGATTTAAAGAACGAACTTTCTAACAAAGGAATATTTAACTGGAATAAATAAGAAATTGCAAATGCGATTTCCATAAGGGTGATTTAATGAATTCATTTTTGTATAACATAATAAACACATTATTTAATATTGTAGAAATATCTATTTTCATAGAATGTATATTATCCTGGGTGCCAAATATCAGAGAGAACAGCCTGACTGATATATTACATAGCATAAATGAACCATTCTTAAAACCAGGGAGATTCATTCAGAGTAAAATACTTCCTGATATGATGATAGATTTTTCACCCATAATTGCACTATTAGTAATATCATTTATAAAACGTATTTTATTTGCAGTAATATAATATGGATAAAGAAAGTTTTTTTAATATGTTTGTAAATCAGGATCAAACATCTCTTTATAGTGTATTTAATGATGTAATATCAGCTGAAACCAGTAATTATCCCGTTATCTCAAAAGATTTTCTGACTCCTGATATATGGGGAACAATTTTAGACTGTAAAGATAAGCTGGGTATAAATGCAAAAGCCTATGGAGTATTTGAAGAAGCAGAAAGAAGAGTTCTGATATTTAATTCAAAGGAAAATTATGGATTAAATTTGGTTAAGGTTGAAAACAATAATAAGTTTATCTCATTGTCTCATAGGGATTATTTAGGCGGTGTTTTATCTTTAGGTATAAAAAGAGAGAAGCTGGGAGATTTTATATTGAAGGATAATATATGTTATTTTCCCTGCAAAGAAGAAATATCTGATTATTTATCAGATAACATTAAAGTTATAGGAAACACTAAGGTTAATGTAAGCTTAATTGATAAGGAAGCTGTTAGCCTGGTAAATGTGGATTATGATGACATGGTCATTGAAGTCCCTTCACTTCGTCTTGATTCCATAGTTTCTGAGATTACAAAATCCTCCAGAAGCGAAGGAGTTAATCTTATAAGAAGGGGACTTGTTCTTTATAATTATTCTGAAGCTGAGGATAAAAGCAGGATAATCAGTTTAAATTCTGTAATCACAGTAAGAGGTTATGGTAAGTATAAAATAGCAGATGAAATAGGAAAAACAAAAAAAGGAAATTTAAAAATTTATATAAAAAAATATAAATAGGGGTGGTAAAATGAGAATAACATCTATGGATATCAGTAATAAGGAATTCAAAAAATCTATGCGCGGTTATAATACTGATGAGGTTGAAGACTTTTTAGATAAAATCGCTGAGGATTATGAAGAAATCTATAAAGAAAATACTTCCTTAAGAGAACAATTTGCTCTTTGAAATGAGAAACTGGATCATTATAA
>JAJBWD010000154.1:0-14687 GCA_032907345.1 Bacillota bacterium
ACATTACTAACAATTGTCAAACAAATGTGAATTAGATTAACAAATGTTTGACAATGCTGCATTCATGTGTTACATTAATAGTATAAAAAATAAATTATTAGTTAATAGATGAAAACGTTTATAAACTAATATAATTTTCAAGGGGGAAAGAGAAATGAAAAAGCCTATATCTATTATTCTGTCTTTAGCTTTGGCTTCAATGATGACTTTAGGCGTAGCAGGTTGTCAAAATGGTTCTTCCAAAGCAACTAGTACAAGTACAAAAAAGAAGTACACTATTGTTACAGTACCAAAGCTTACTAGTATTGCATGGTTCCAAAGAATGGAAGTAGGTGTAAAGAAGTATGCCAAGGATAGCGGGCAGGATGCTTATTATACCGGTCCTGCAACAGCTGATGCTGCTCTTCAAGCACAGGTTATTGAAGATTTAATTGCTAAAAAAGTTGATGCTATTTGTGTTGTACCATTTTCTACTGAAGCCTTAGAACCAGTACTTAAGAAAGCTCGTGATGCAGGAATTGTGGTTATAGCTCATGAAGCTGGAGGAATGACTAACATAGATTATGATATAGAAGCATTTGACAATGTAAAATATGGTGAACACTTCATGACAAAAATAGGTGAATTAACTAATGAAAAAGGGAAATATGTACAAGAGGTTGGAGCGCTTACTTCAGAAACTCATAAACAATGGACTGATGCAGCACAAGCTCTACA
Organism: Bacillota bacterium; assembly: GCA_032907345.1. GTDB lineage: Bacteria > Bacillota > Clostridia > Clostridiales > Clostridiaceae > JAJBWD01. The sequence goes on from JAJBWD010000154.1 coordinate 718, forward strand.
AAAGACAAAATTCCCTGGAATGGAGATGTTTGGCGACAAGATTGAAACAAAGGATGACCAAACTACTTCTTACAACAAAATAAAAGAAGTTTTAAAATCCAATCCAAACATTGCTGCAATACAAGGCAGCGGTATGGGTGACATTGCCGGTGCAGCTCTTGCTGTACAGGAAGCAGGACTTTCTGGCAAGATTAAGTTAGTTGGTACTTCATTAGTATCTGTTTCAGGAAAATATATAAAATCAGGCACAATTGATATGATTTCTTTCTGGGATCCAGCAGACGCAGGATATGCAATGAATGTTCTTGCACAAAAGATACTTTCTGGGGAAAAAGTAACCGATAACATGAATCTTGGAGTTAAAGGTTATGAAAAACTTACATTAAAAGGCAAAGTATTAACAGGACAAGCATGGATTGATGTTACAAAAGACAACGTTGATGATCCAGCATATGGTTTCTAATTTGTGATTTTATAATTGTAAAGGCCTCATGTTAAAGGTTATCATGGGGTCTTTGCACATAAAAATTTTGCAGAGATGAGGTTTAGAATGAAAGAAATATTTATGGAATTAAAAGGAATAAAAAAGTCATTTGGTGGTGTATATGCGCTAAATGGAGTGAACATGACCGTTAAAAAAGGGGAGGTGCATTGCCTGGCTGGAGAAAACGGTTCCGGTAAATCAACTATAATTAAAGTAATTTCTGGAGTTTATACTGCAGATGAGGGAGAGGTTTATATTGATGGTAAAAGAATGCAAAACTTTGACCCTATCGATGCCATTAACCAAGGTGTTCAGGTTATCTATCAAGATTTTGCAGTGTTCCCAAACCTTACTGTAGCAGAAAATATAGCTATTAATCACAATATTGAATGTGGAAATAAATTGATGAACTGGAGCGAAAGCCGAAAAATTGCAACTTATGCTATGAAACAAATTGGTGCCAATATGAATCTGGATCTTCCTGTAGAACAACTATCAGTTGCTAATAAGCAAATGGTTGCCATATGCAGAGCAATTTTAGGCGACGCAAAACTATTAATTCTTGATGAACCTACAACTGCTTTAACTGAAAAAGAAGTTGAAAAACTGTTTAATATTATTAAAAACTTAAAGGAAAAAGGTATTGCTATTATTATAGTTACCCATAAATTAGAGGAAGTATATGGTATTGCCGATAAACTTACTATTATTCGTAATGGTAAAAACGTAGCATCGGGTGATATAAAAGATTTTGACAAGCCTACTTTTGTTAAGTACATGACTGGCAGGGAAATTCAGAATATTAATTATAGACCTACTGAAATTGGCAATGAGATTTTAAAACTAGAGCATTTTTCTAGAAAGGGTGTATTCAATGACATAAACTTTTCTATACGAAAGGGCGAGGTTTTAGGGATTACTGGACTTTTGGGATCAGGATCCGGAGAAATAGGAGATTCATTATTTGGGATACTCCCTGCAGATTCAGGGAAAATTTATTTAAACGGGAAAGAAACTCACATCAAAAATGTTGGAGATGCGGTTAAAAATAGAATTGCATATGTTCCAGAGGATAGACTGACACAGGGATTGTTCCTGGAAAGGTCCATTGCTGATAATATTATTGCAGCATCTATTATAGATTATTTTACTAAGGGTATACTACAGTGCAAAGAAATGGTTCAGAGTGCGGAGAATTGGATTAAAGACATCAATGTTGTTGCTCCTTCCTCAGAGCCTCCGATAAAGACTCTTTCAGGTGGTAATCAACAAAAGGTTGTCATTGCAAAATGGCTCAATACTCATCCAGAACTACTTATTTTAAACGGACCTACAGTTGGTGTAGATATTGGAGCAAAAGCAGATATTCATACCATCCTGCATCATCTTGCAGAAACGGGTGTAGGAATTATTATTATTTCAGACGACTTATCTGAACTTGTTCAAAATTGCAATAGAATTATAGTTATAGCTAATGGAAGTATTAAGGCAAATGTGAATAGTTCTGATATAAATGAGTCGGAGCTGACAAAATTGATGAATGGGAAAGCAGAATTGGAGGTTGAAATATGATAGATATAAGAAAAACTTTAACATCAACTGAAATGTTGGTTGTATATATAATAGTTGCTTTTTCATTGCTCATAGGATTTGTGAATCCCGCTTTTTTCACATTGGGAACTGTGTTTGATACTCTTAGAGCAATGCTGATTACTACTATTTTTGCTTTATGTGAAATGGTTGCTATTATTTCAGGCGGAATTGATGTATCCTTTCCAGCTATCACATGCTTTTCTTCGTATATAACAATTTCACTTATGAATAGTTACCATATCAATAATATTGCTTTGACTTTTCTATTAGCAGGAGTTATTGGTTTATTATGGGGCACTCTTAATGGACTTTTAATTGCTAAATTTCAAATACCCGCTTTAATTGCCACATTGGGTACAAGCAGTCTTGTTAATGGACTTGCACTGATAATAAGCGGAGGTATAGAGATTTCTAATATCCCCTCTTCTGTTGATGCACTTTCACAAATATTCATTCTTTCTGTAAAAAATGGTACAGGTGGTAAGGCCTCGTTAACAGTCTTTATTATTTTACCAATTATACTTTCTATTATAGTGCACTTAATTTTAAAACACACCATGTTAGGCAGAGAAATTTATGCAATCGGAGGCAATATAAATGCTGCAAGAATTGCTGGAATTAATGTGATGAAGATACGATTTATTATTTATATGGCTATTGGTTTCCTTACTGGAATTGCTGGTATTAGTAATGTTGTACTTATTAGAGTCGCAAGTTCAACAAGTCTTATGGGTTCAGAAATGATGGTTATTGCCGCTGTAGTAATCGGAGGGACCAGAATTACAGGTGGACATGGAAGTGTAATTGGTACTGTTTTAGGAGTGCTGCTTATTGCACTTATATCTAATAACCTGATTATGCTTGGTGTACCTAACTATTGGCAAGCCTTCTCTGTTGGAATAATCATAGTAATCGGAACATCAATTACTTCGCTTAGAGCAAAGCGTGTTGCCCTAAGCCAGAAAAAATAGGGGGGGAAAATAAATGGAGGCACTAAGAAAGAGACTTATAAATTCTGACAAGAATATTATAACTTTATTTTCTATAGCTGTTGTTATTGTTTTTATTATGACATGTATCAATACGGATTTCTTGGATATTAGTAATATACAAGCAATGTCGTTTCAATTACCTGAGTTTGGGATTTTATCCTTTGGTATGATGATTTGTATGATTTCCGGAGGAATTGATTTGTCACTGGTAGGCATATCTAATTTATCGGGAATTGTGGCAGCTGTAATTATTATTAGTATGAAAGGCAGCCTAACCGGAGTTTTAATCGGTATTGCAGCGTGTATATTGGTGGGTATTTTATGCGGTTTGTTTAATGGATTTTTAATTGGTCAGCTGCAGATTCCAGCTATGCTTGTTACACTCTGCGGAGGTCAATTATATACGGGGTTAGGAATGGCCATTACCAAAGGTCCTGCCATTACTGGACTTCCTGATTACTTTCAAATTATCGGAAATGGAACGATAGGCGGGATTATTCCAATTTCATTTATAATTTTCATAGCCGCTGCATTAGCTATAAATTTCATTCTGAAATATACTGTTTTAGGAAAGCAAATCTGTTTAATGGGCTCTAATTCTACTGCATCGCGATATTCTGGGATTAATAATTTACGTGTTACACTGTCAACTTATGTGATTTCCGGTTTATTGGCTGCAATTTCCGGTATAATAATTATTTCACATTATGGATCAGCAAAGTCTGATTATGGTTCATCATATGTGCTATTGACATTGCTAATCGTTGTACTTGCAGGTGTGGATCCAGCCGGAGGCAAGGGGAAGGTTCTTGGGGTAGGACTTACTGTCGTAATTTTGCAGCTAATTTCCAGTGCTTGCAATATCTTAAGATTTGATTCTTTCACCAAATCTGTTATTTGGGGTCTTATGTTGATCCTGATTATGACAATAAAATACCTTATTAATGAATATAAATTTAAAATTAGGAGGAAAGTAAAATGAAAAAAATAATAAATAAACCAGAGGATTATGTAAAGGAAATGCTGGAAGGACTTTATATAGCTCATAGCGACTTAATTACGTACACTGCAGATGATGTACACTGCCTTGTAACAGCTAACAAAGTAGAAGGAAAAGTAGGTATAGCTACAGGAGGTGGTTCAGGACATCTTCCACTATTTTTAGGTTATGTTGGAAAGGGAATGCTAGATGGCTGCTCAGTAGGAGATGTATTTCAGTCACCTAGTGCTGAGCAAATGCTGGCAGTAACAAAGGCAATTGATTCTGGAGCAGGAGTTCTATATATATATGGAAACTATAACGGAGATATTTTTAACTTTGATATGGCAGCTGAAATGGCTGATTTTGAAGAAAATATTAAAGTTGAGAGCGTTGTTGCCGGAGATGATGTAGCATCTGCTGGACCATCCTTACCAGGAGAGAAAAGTACACGAAGAGGAGTTGCAGGAATCTTCTTTGTTTACAAATGTGCAGGAGCTGCAGCTAACAAAATGAAACCTCTTAATGAAGTAAAAAGGATTGCTGAGAAAGCAGCAGGAAATGTACGAACTATGGGTGTAGCATTAACTCCATGCATTGTACCTCGTGTAGGGAAGCCTGGTTTTAATATTAATGAGGATGAAATGGAAATTGGTATGGGAATACATGGTGAAGCTGGTATTCGATGCGGAAAACTTGAAACTGCAGATAAAATAACAGATGAAATGCTGGAACAAATTATGAAAGATTTACCATTTTCATCTGGAGATGAAGTTGATGTACTTGTAAATGGCTTAGGAGCAACTCCATTAGATGAGCAATATATTGTTACACGTCGAATAAGTCAAATTTTATCAGATAGAAAGATTAAGGTTCATAGATTCTATGTTGGAGAATATGCTACCTCCCTTGAAATGGCAGGCTTCTCAATTTCAGTTTTAAAACTTGATGATGAATTAAAACAGCTTATGGAGGAACCAGCATACACACCATTCTTTAAACAGAGCTACTAATTTGATAGAAGGGAGTAATTAATATGGATTTAAAATATCTACTGAAGCTGTTAAAATGCCTTAAAAAAATTATGGAAGAAAATAGAGAGTATTTAATAGACCTTGACAGCGTAGTTGGAGATGGAGATTTGGGACTTACAATGAGTGACGGTTTTGCAGCAGCATATAAGGCAGCTGAAGAATTTCAAGGTGATGACGCTGGTAAATTACTTTATTCAAGCGGAAAAGCCATGTCAATAGCTGTGCCTTCAACTATGGGTACACTTATGGCTTCAGGCTTTATGAATGCTGGCAAGGAATTAAGGGGTAAGACCTCCCTTCAAAACTCAGATATTGTTCTTATGTTTCAATCATATATGGATGGGGTTTCCAATAGAGGAAAAGCAAAGGTGGGAGATAAAACCTTTTTGGATGGCTTTTATTATGGAGTTGAAGCTTTAAAGAAATCTCTCATAGTTGGAGAGTCTTTGGCAGAAGGTGCAAAAAAAGCAGCTGCAGCGGCAGAACAGGGCTTTAAAGATACCTCAAAGCTTTTGGCAATTCATGGACGGGCAGCTATAAGAGGTGAAGCTTCCAGGGCACTGCTTGATCCAGGTGCAGCAGTTGCAATGTTAATGATGAAAGCATTTGAAAATAGTATGAATTAAATATAACAGGTAAAAAACTAATCGCCAACTTATGGAGTATGAAAGAACTCTGGAAATTGGTTTTCTTCCTTCCACATAAGTTATATTTAATTATTTTTATAGGAGGAATTTTATGAATAGCTTTATGTATTATTCACCAACTGAAATTCTATTTGGTAAAGATACCGAGTTAAAAACAGCAGAGGAAATAAAGAAATTCGGTGGCTCCCGTGTATTGATTGTCTATGGTGGAGGCAGTGCGTTAAAGAGTGGACTACTTGATAGAATCAAAAAGTCGCTTTCATCGGAAGGCCTTGCATTTACAGAAATTGGTGGAGTGAAGCCAAATCCACGTTTATCCCTTGCAAAAGAAGGTGTTGAAAAAGCTGTTAAATTTAGAGCGGATTTTCTTTTGGCAATAGGAGGCGGCAGCGTTATAGATACTGCCAAAGGCATTGCACACGGTATTGCAAATCCCGGAGTAGATCTTTGGTCAATCTGGACTAAAAAGGTAAAACTTGAAAAAAGTATGCCTGTTGGAGTAGTGCTTACCATTTCGGCAGCAGGAAGTGAAACTAGTGACTCAGCTGTACTTACAAATGATGAGACAGGTTCAAAAGTAGGGTTAAGTTCTGACTTTAATCGCCCTAAATTTGCTGTTATGAATCCTGAATTAACATATACATTGCCTAGTTTTCAAGTTTCCTGCGGTATTGTTGATATTATGATGCATACGCTGGATCGTTATTTTACATTAACTGAGGGAAATGAGATTACGGATGAGTTTGCTGAAGCTATTCTTAGAGTAGTTATTAAAAACGGGAAAATTGCCAAGGGAAATCCCACTGATTATCAGGCTATGAGTGAGTTAATGTGGTGCGGAAGCCTCTCTCATAATGGGATTACTGGTCTTGGTGCAGTTACTGATTTCGCACCTCACCAGCTTGGGCATGAACTTAGCGGAAAATTCGATGTGGCCCATGGTGCCAGCTTATCTACAATTTGGGGTTCTTGGGCTAAATATTGTTATAAAGTAAAACCTGAACGCTTTGTACAATATGCAAATAAAGTTTGGGGTATAAATAAAAATAGCATTGAAGAAACAGTAAACGCTGCAATTGAAGAAACAGTGTCTTACTTTAAATCTTTAGGGATGCCTACTTGCTTTAGTGAATTGGGTATTGGTGTTCAGAGTGAAGAAATGCTTAGAGAACTTTCAGATAGATGCATGTTCTACGGAAAACGAAAAATAGGTGGCTTCAAAGTGCTCGATGGTAATGATGCCTTTGAAATATACAAAATGGCTAATCATTAAAAACATTTTGAAGGGAGTATAAAAACATGGCTAACAGTCTTTAATACGACACATGAGATATATCTATTAGAGGTAATTTTTGATAACCATGTTTTTTTGAGAAGCTTATAATTGAGGGACCTGTTAATCGACCAGGTCCCTGCAATATGCTCTTAACGTTCAATTAAGTTACAGAGAGTTACAAAACTATTGACAGTAAGCTAGTTGTCAATAGATGAACCAAAGCATTGTTGCACATTTTAGAAAATAAGAAGGTTTTATTAAGGAAGGAGATGTTTGTATTGATAAATAAAGAAAGAGCTCCCTATGTCTTGGGAATAGATGCAGGTACGAGCAGCATCAGAGTTGGAATTTTTGACTTAGAAGGCACGCCTATCGCTTTTTCAAATGAATCTTATCCATTATATACTCCTCATTCTGGATGGGCCGAGCAGAATCCGGAAGATTGGTGGAATTCTCTTTGCGTTGCTTCAAGAAGAGCAATAAAAGAGAATAACATAGATCCCAATAGAATTATTGGTATGAGTCTGGATACAACATGTTGTACTGTCTTACTGGTTGATAAAGATATTAAACCTATAAGACCAGCCATAATGTGGATGGATGTGAGAGCATCAAATCAAGCAAAGAGAATAGCAGAGACAAAAGATGATGCCCTTAAATATAATGGATTTGGCAATGTCTCAGCAGAATGGATGCCATGCAAAGCATTATGGCTTAAGGAAAATGAGCCTGAAAACTACAATAAGGCGGCACATGTAATTGAATGCCTGGATTGGATGACTTACAGACTTACTGGAAGACTGACAGCTAGTATAAACACTACAAGCTGCAGATGGTATTATAACAGACCTGCAGGCGGATGGCCTGTTGATTTTTATAAAAAAATAGGACTTGAGGATTTATTAGCAAAATACCCCAAAGATATATTAGATATGGGAGAGAAAGTAGGTACTTTGACAGAAACAGCTGCAGAAGAACTAGGCCTGGTTCCTGGTATTCCTGTTGCTGAAGGTGGGGCAGATGCTTTTGTTGGAGTCATAGGACTGAATGTTGTAGAACCTGGAAAGATTGCACTTATAACCGGTTCATCTCATTTGCACGTTGGATTGTCCAGTAAAGAAATTCATGCCCCTGGGATTTTTGGAGCATATCCAGATGCAATTATCCCCGGATTAAGTATGGTTGAAGGCGGGCAGATATCAACCGGTTCCATAATTAATTGGTTTAAAACAAACTTTTGCGGATATATAGATACGATTGCTAAACAGAGAAATTGCAGCATATATGATATTTTAAACCAGGAAGCTGAGAAAATACCTATAGGTTCTGAAGGACTAATTGTTTTAGACTATTTTCAAGGTAACAGGACACCGTTGACTGATTCTGATATCAGAGGAATGATATATGGTTTGTCACTAAATCATACTCCTGCACATATATTCAGAGCCATAATTGAAGGAATATGCTACGGAACTGAGAATGTGTTCCAATCATTCGGGAAAGCCGGATTTAAGCCCAAGGAGATATGTATTTCAGGGGGAGCAGTAAAAAGTAAATTGTGGGTAAATATTCATGCTGATGTATGCAATCTGCCTATTTCTATTCCAAAAGTAAGCGAAGCGCCCGCACTTGGCTCAGCAATTCTGGCTTCAGTTGTAGCCGGGGCTTATGATAGTGTTCAGAGTGCAGCCGGAAAAATGGTGCATTATGTAGACAGAGTAGAGCCAAACTTGGAAAGGCATGAAGAATACAAGTTTTATTTAAAAAAATATATTGATATATATCCAATTCTAAAAGATTGGATGCATGAAGTTACTACTCATTAAAACTGTTATCAACTGAAACAAACTAATCATTAGGTAAACTAAATTTCATTTTTAAAGTTATAAAGTATATTTTTTATAAATATTAATTAAGAATTTTTGTATAAAATAATGGAGGTATTTAGTTAATTATGGATAAGAGAATGGAAATACTGGATCAGGAAAATTTTAAGGATTATGGTTTAGTAATAAGTGAAACTAAAGGTAATCCATTGACAGATAATAATGAAATAGCTTATTGGAGTAAAATTTCGCAGTTGAATATGTCAGGGTCATTGAGTACGGGTTTACTGCATAGCTTTAAAAGGCCGGCAATAATCAAATCATTTGAAAGACATGTAAATACTCCGGAGATTATGGTTACACTTGGGGGAGATTCAGTAATACTCGTGGCAAAACCTAAAAGTGTACCAAGCGAAAGTACTGAAGGTATTAAAGCATTTTATATAAAACAAGGGACAGCAATAGTGCTTAATGCGGGGACATGGCACGCGGCCCCTATACCAGTAAATTGCGAAACAGCAAATTTTATTGTTTTGTTTAATAATGGAACAGAGGAAAACGATATGGATATTGTAAATATTGCTGATGAAATTAAAATTATCAAATAAGCAATTAATATTAATAGGTTTAGGAGGTGATTTTAATGAAGATATCAGCATCAATTTTAGCTGCCAATCCTTTATATCTTGGAGACAGCATTAAAGAATTGGAAAATGAAGGCGTGGATTTTATTCATGTTGATATAATGGACGGACATTATGTAAATAATCTTACCTTTGGAGTTGATACCGTTAAAAGTTTATGCAGGATGACAAATATCCCAGTTGAAGTACACCTGGAGCTATCAAACCCAGAGGACCATATAGAAAATTTTGCAAATGCAGGGGCAAGTATTATCACAGTAATGCTTGATACATGTGCAAATCCTATACGTGTTCTTGAGAAGATAAGGAAACTGAATATAAAATCAGGCTTGTCAATAAGCCCACATGTAAGTGTTGACGCAGTAAAATACCTAGAAAATTATATAGATTATTTGTTGCTTTTGTCTGTAGAACCAGGGTTTGGGGGACAAAAATTTCAAACCAGTGTTTATTCTAAAATCAAGGATGCAAAAAAAATAATTGGTAATAGAATACCTATAGAAATAGATGGGGGCGTGAACACCGATAATATATCAAAGCTTGTAAAAGCAGGTGCAGATATATTCGTTATTGGTACAGGCTTATACAATAACGGTAATTTAAAAGATAATCTAAAAAGGTTTAATGACATAATGAAAAAGGCTGATATAGATTAATAATTAATTTTGAAGGAGATGATTTTTTGTTAGTTTCATCAAAAGAATTATTTAAGGCAGCAAGAAAAAATAGTTTTGCAATACCCGCACCAAATTTTGTGGATCAGAACTCCATTAAAGCATATATAGAAGTTGCAGAAAAATTAAGTTTACCAGTTATTTTAGCCTATGCAGAAGCACATAAGGACTTCTTATCCTTTGATGAGGCCCTATATTTAGGCAAATACTATGGTGAAAAAGCTAAGGTTCCGGCAGTATTACATTTTGATCATGGTACTACTAAGGAATTAATAATCAGAGCTATAAATGAAGGATTTAAATCAGTGATGATAGATGCTTCTATGGATTCATTTGAAGATAACGTAAAAAAAACAAAAGAAATTGTTGATTATGCTCATCTTAGAGGAGTAGTTGTAGAAGCCGAAATAGGACATGTTGGTAATGGAGAAGGCTATAAAAGCAGTGATAACTGCGACAGTATTTATACAACTGTTGAAGAAGCAAAGAAATTTGCTGAACTTACAGAGGCAGATTCTCTGGCAATATCTATAGGGACTGCTCATGGAGCATACAAAGGGAAACCTGTTATAGATTTTGATAGATTAAGAGAAATTAGAAATGCTATAGATATCCCTCTGGTACTTCATGGAGGTTCATCAACAGGAGATGATAATCTTAGGAGATGTGCTGCTGAAGGAATAAGCAAGATAAATATATACACTGATTTAGTAACTGCTGCATTTAATAAATCACAAAGAGTTAAATCAAATGATTACTATGAATTACGAAATGCACAAGCAGAAGGGATGAAAGAATGTTTAGAACACTATTATGGTATATTTCAGACAAAGGAATTTAGATAAGGAGTAAATTGAAATTATGAAAATAAACACACCATTTCTAATTGTGAATCCAAAGTCTTATTTATATGGGAAGCAGTCTTTAGATTTGGCATTAGCTGCTGACAAAATTGCTGAAGAAACAGGTATCGAAATGTTTTTTACATGCCCGTTTGCAGACATCCGATACATTAATGAAAATACTAAGAATTTAATTGTAACTGCTCAACATATGGAATCTTTAAAGCCAGGACGTGGTATGGGTCATGTATTGCCAGAATCATTAAAAGAAGCTGGTGCCAAAGCAGTTTTCTTGAATCATGCTGAAAACCCAATGACTGTAGCTGAGTTATCAAAAACTATAGAAAGAGCACATGAGCTGGACATGGCAACTATCGTATGTGCTGATTCCGTGGTTGAGGCAGTTGCAATTGCCAAATTTAATCCAGATATTATTTTAGCCGAACCCACCGAACTGATTGGTACTGGAAAAGTTGCAGATAATAACTATGTAATCGAAACTACATCTAAGATCAGAGAAATAAATCCCAATATATTAGTAATGATAGCTTCAGGTGTTACAACTGCTGATGATGTATATAATGTAATCCATCTTGGGGCTGATGGTACAGGTGGAACCAGTGGTATTCTGTCAGCACCTAATCCAAAGCAATGTATAAAAGAGTGGGCAAAAGCTATGTTAAAGGCTAAAAACGAAAAATAGTAAATCTTTGAAGCAATAGTGCAGACAAAATTTAAATTAAAATGGAGGCCATAGTCATAGTATGAGTATTTATAAAGAACAAATTAATTTAACATCTCACGGAGGAACCCCAAGTTTTTTCGATATAACTCCTTCTGTAAAAGAAGTAATCAAAAAAAGCAGAATTCAGAATGGTATATGTGTTGTAATTTCTCCACATACCACCTGTTCAGTATTCTTTGAAGAATTTGTTCATGATTATACTGAAGATGGTGATGAATTTCTTCAGGTTGATTTAAATAATATCCTTCAAAAAATCATTCCGGACAATATTGCAGAAGGACAATATAATTACCCAGGAGAAAAACATTACGATGCTGTTAAGTCATGGCCGGATGTGGAAGCCTATCTTCCAAATGGCGACCGTTCAGCCCTTTTAAACTGTGATGCACATCTGAAAGCCACATTGATTGGTTCCAGCCAGACATTCGAAGTTGATAACGGAAAATTAGGAGTTGGAACAACAGGTTATGTTTATTTTGTAGATTTTGATCGTACAAGATCTCGTAATCGTAAATGCAAAATCATCATAATAGGTGAATAACTTCATCCGGATTCAGAACATAGAAAAAGCCATGAAATATATTGAAATGGTAATGCCTGAAAGTCAAGCTGAATATTTACTCCCTGAAATGGTATAAATTTTAAAGAACAGCTTCTAAAAACTGAAGTAGAAAGAGCCATCTCGGTACTCTGTACTTGTGTATTTTATATAGTGGATTACAATTCTGAATTTTTTACTGAAAAATCTTAATTAATATTACTTCTGTGATTAGATATTTGGTAACCATGCATATTCTCTGCAAATAAGAATATAGATTTTCATACAATAGAAAGCTCTTGATTTCAAGGGCTTTTCTGTTTCATGAAAAAAGTATTATTTATATGACTGCAAAAGCGTTACTGGTATTCAGCATCATAATTAAAACAGTAATTGGAAACATGGAATATATTGACATACAATCAAAGACAGTGTAAAATTACACTAAAGAAATATCAGGTGATAATATGGATCGAAAACAGTTTATAGAAATATGTGACCAAAATCTTAAATTGGTGCGGACGGAATCAGCATTTAGTCAGGAAAAAATGGCTGTGATTCTTGGCATTTCAAAAAAAACTCTTGTAGAAATTGAAAAGGGGCGTTCCTCACTGGGGTGGACTGGCAGTGTCACTCTTTGCTCAATTTTTTATAACAGTGAGGTAATTATGGGTACTTTCGGGGGAAAGCCCACCGACATTATTCTTGCCCTTGCTTTTGAAGGAAGCGAGCCGCAATATCCAAAGACTTTTAGCGGCAAAATATGGTGGCAGACAATTATGCAGAATGAAAAATATATAATCCAGCAAAATATTATTTCCCAGCATTATCGGCTGCTGACTGCAGAGGGAAGGCGGGCAGCATCATCCTTTGATCTGGAGGATTTAACCTTTATATTTAATGAAAAATAAAAATAATTATTAACCGGGGAGGTTCCATCATGATAGGGATATTCGTTGTTATTCTGATAATTACATGCGGAGTACTTTGGTACGATGTAAAGGAACAGGAAAAAGAAATCAGAGCAATAAAACAGCAGCTTCATAATATAACCGTCTATCTGCAAAAAGACACTGCACTATCTGCCCCTAAAAACAATATAAATGATGCTGCTCATCCTGTCTCTGATCTCGAACTTACACAAATAATGTCAGAAAAAACACTTAAAGTGCCAATACAATCTCCGAAGAAATATCCGGCGCCAAAAGCAGCTGATGCATTAACAATAAAAAAAGCATTGAAGGGTAAAATGGAGACACTGGAAAACTGGTTTGGACGAAATGTTTTAGGTGTTGCTGCATCCATTCTTATATTCGTCGGTCTCGTATACTTAGGAACTTTAGTTTACAAGCAAATTACAGAAACCATGAAAATATTCTCTATGTATGCCATCAGTACCCTTGTTACAGGGCTTGGCATTGCCCTGACAGTTAAAAAGCGCAACAACTTCACCGATATTTTAACTGGCTGCGGCGGCGGTTCCTTCTTTATCTCCATCCTGCTGACCCATATCTATTTTAACAGGATCAGCCATATCACTGCATTTTCACTGCTGCTGCTGTGGATGGCGGCAATATTGTACCTTTCCAATGCCCTCAGCTCTACGCTGCTCAGTACCGTTGCCCATATCGGTATGATTGTTTCCATTTGCTTTGCCTTTGGAATGGGAATTACCGATGAAAAGCTTTTACTTTTA
>JAJBWD010000155.1:0-3130 GCA_032907345.1 Bacillota bacterium
AATATAGATAAATAAATAACTGTTCTTTTTCGGATTTTATAGAAGGCAAATACACATAATATTAGGCTTGAAAGAGCAAATATAGCCCATACAATATAGCCTAAATCAGCAACAATCATATTCAGTTTTCCAACACCATTGGCAAAAAACATTAGTAAATAACATATCTGTAAGGCAACAACTGAATTTTTAAATATCTCTTTCATACACTCATCCCCCTACAACTTGTAACGTCTTAGTTTACAATTCTGAATTAATTCTACTGTAATTATACAGCAGAAATATTCCAGTTTGATACCGTTTTGTAATATTGTATGGAATAATTGGCATATTATATTTGCTTTATAAAATATAATTAACCCAATAAAGGTATTGTAGGTCTGCATAGCCTGCTATAAAAATAAAAAGCATCCGTTTCAGATGCTTTTTATTTTAATACTGATATGTTTTGCCATGATTTAATGAATGCAGCGAACTAAATAACAGACAGTGAACTGTGAAATGTGAAATGTGAACTGGGTGGCACCTCAAAGGTGTCACCTCAAAAAGTATATTTTTTAGAGTCATTGCTTTCAAAGGATTTGACTAAACCATAGATTAAATTATCTTCTTCAATTCCCGGAAGATGAAGTACATCCAGCACTTCCACAACAATGCAGTTGCTGGCACCATCTATTAATAAAGCAGAATCCTTTATTGTGTATCTGATGCTTTTGAATTTATCAGTATCATCAGAATGGCTGTTACCCAATGCATCCACTACATCCTGCTGATTTTCAGAGAGTGCGCTGACTCCGATGATATCACCTTTTTTTATGTTTTTTCCGGTTACACTCTGGGCTCCAAGCAGCATTAATATCTTATCGTAATCTGCCTGCATTGCCCATGCACATATCATACCGTATTTTTTTTCGTTTTTTATGAAGCTGACTGCATTGGCTCCATAGTTAAAAGCACTAAGTTCCATTTTTTAGCCTCCTTAAAATATTATATTTAAATCAAAATTGCTCACACCATCCTGCATAAGGTTCCTGGGATGGCTCATATATCATCGCTTAATTTCTATTATAATCAAAAATAAATTTTAATAAAATATTTTTACTCCTAATTGTATTTTATACCAGTAATTTTTAATCCGGATAATGATAAATATATTGAAAAAAGTTATTTAAGGAAGGTTTTACCTACATCAGTAAATTTTTTTGTGCTACAATATTAAAAGTAATCCTTATTATTTGCTTTTAGGAGGAATAACATACAGAGATTTAAGAATACCAATAAGCTTTTAAATAAAGCTATAGATTATGTAAACTGCAGAAGATAAGCAGAGAATACGTTTATGAAAAGGAGATTTACTATGGTATCCATATTATTAATTATTATTTATATTGCTTTTATCAGCCTGGGATTGCCTGATTCCATTTTAGGTTCAGCATGGCCCTCCATGTATAGAGGAATGAATGCATCCGTTTCTTATGCAGGAATTATTACCATGATTATTGCAGGGGGAACCATTGTTTCAAGCCTTTTCAGCAGCAGACTGATAAGAAAGATAGGTACATGCATGGTGACTACAGTAAGCGTGACTATGACAGCAATTGCCTTATTCGGATTTTCATTTTCACATAATTTCTGGCAGCTATGCCTTTGGGGGATCCCCTATGGATTGGGAGCAGGGAGCGTGGATGCTGCACTTAACAATTTCGTAGCCCTGCATTATAAATCTAGGCATATGAGCTGGCTCCATTGCTTTTGGGGCATAGGGGCTACAACTGGACCATATATTATGGGATTATGTCTGGCAAATGGCTTAACCTGGAATTTTGGATACCGGACCATTGGAGTTATCCAGGTATTTCTGGTTGCATGCCTGGCCTTATCCTTACCATTGTGGAAGGTAAAACAGAGTAAGAAGGATGCAGAGGAGGATAGAGGGGAAAATGTTGGCTTACGTGAAGTAATTAATCTTCCGGGGGCAAAGGCAATCCTTATAGCTTTTTTCTGTTATTGCTCCCTGGAGGCTACTGCCGGTTTGTGGGCAAGCAGTTTCATGGTTATTTATAAAGGAATAGATGCACAAACCGCTGCAAAGTGGGCAGCTGTTTTTTATCTGGGCATTACTATAGGAAGGTTCATTTCCGGCTTTATAACAAGCAGAATAGGAGACCGTAATATGGTTCGTCTGGGGCAGATTATTGCAGCTGCCGGAGCTATAATAATAATGCTTCCTTTTGGAAATACATTTGTTTTTTTAGGGCTAATACTGGTTGGAGGAGGGTGCGCTCCTATTTACCCAAGTCTCCTTCATGAAACACCGGAAAATTTTGGTAAAGAAAAATCTCAGGCAATTATGGGAATGCAGATGGCAAGTGCATATACAGGATCAACTTTTATGCCTTTGCTTTTTGGTATCATAGCGGAAGAAATAGATATCAGGTTATATCCGATATTTTTGATGTTTTTTATTCTGCTCATGGTTCTCATGGTTGAAAGGTTAAATGGTATAAGAAAAAATACAATATGAAAAAAATAAAATCCTCAGGATTTGACGCTGTTTATATGTTTAAAAGGATGAAATCTATAGGAAATATCATATAGGACAGATTATTACAACTAATAATTGAATTTTAGACACATTTTTTTAGGGAATCCATTTTGGACTCCCTAAAAAATGTGTAAAAACTGATGCACAAAATTTCTGCGATAAATTTGAAAGTTACTGCTTTTTAATATTTTGCATTTTTCGTTTTGAGTTTCCATATGCAAGGATAATAGCAACAGCAATACCCCCAGCAATCCAAGGGAACACGGCTTTACAAAAATCTGCCACTCTACCCAACTCCTTTCTAATACTTTTACATGAAATTCTATTTATCTGCATGTTATACAAATGGTTTTTGCTTCATGATAAATTACAATGTGAATTAATATAAATATAACTATACAATATGTATCTAATATATTACCATAATATGTTAAACTATACTATGAATTTATTTAATTTTCCAACCATATGTTTTAACAGTCCTAAAATATATGAATTTCCCAGAGTCTTTGTATTAAAAGATTGGCCTAAAACTATATTAACAAATTATTCTTTACCCCAGAGTCTTTTTAATCTCTCTTTAAT
>JAJBWD010000156.1:0-4444 GCA_032907345.1 Bacillota bacterium
AATATCAGCTTTTTTTACAAGCTTTATTATATCTTTAACATTTTCTTCATTTATAAAGCTATAAATCTTTCCATTATCGCCCATTATAGGATCCATAAGGATTAAAGTATCTTTCTTTGAAAAGCACTGGAGAAAATAATCAGCCTCTTTAATTTGATTTTCCGATGTAAACAATCCTAAATATATTCCGTCAAAATTAAGCTGAAGCTTCTTGTACTGAGCCGTGTAATCCTTCATAAAATCTGAATTATCCATACACTTAGAACCAATAAGAGCTCCATGGCTGGTAAACAGGGATGTAGGTATTGGACATACCTCTATTCCACTGCTGTACATTATTGGTATTATATTCATTAATGCTGCTCCTCCATAGGAAGCTAAGTCATGTAAACAGGCAATACGTTTTCTCATATAAACATCTCCAAATTATAATCTTATGTTTGCTTTTTTAAGCAGCGGTTTTATTATTGATGCAATAACAAGAGCAAAAACAATTCCAACCCCGGAGGTTAATAAAGATCCGATAGTACTTGTAAGGGCCGTCCGCCAATTTCCGTATATAATGGTGTCTGCTATAAAGTATCCTGCTAAAGATATAACAGCACCTGCAATAAATCCAAATAAATTCTGAGGTATACTGTTTCCTTCCTTTCCTTTTGCAAAGGATATTTTCCCGGCAGCGTATCCCTGAAGTCCTTTTATAATAAAGGTAGGTACTGCATAAACCGGCATCTGAAACAGATCAAATAAAGAACAGCCAACAGCTCCTGCCCAGCCTGCATCAGGTCCGATCAGAACTGCAGATAGATAAATCACAGTAGTTCCCAGATGCATCATACTATTGGGCCCTAAAAACGGCAGGGGTATGTGTATATATGTTCCTGTAAAACTTAGTGCTGCTAATAATCCGATTACTACAATTCTTAAAATTCTCTTATTATTCATGAAATCATCCTCCGTTAAAAAATATCTATTCACACTAATTTATATTTAATTCCGGAAAATGACAAGTGTATCGATACAATTTCTAAATGTAATCAATATCATCTGTGAACTTCAGTATCGGCCAGCTTTTCATAAAACTTAATTAAGCTTCCATGGTCTTCATTTTCACAGCCTTCTGCCTTTAAAGTTTCCATCATCTCAAGAACCATGGATGTAAGAGGAAGATAGGCTCCTACCTGGTGAGAGGTTTCTAAAACATTATTTAAGTCTTTAATGTGAAGCTTTATCTTAAAACCGGGGTCAAACTTTCTGTCCATTATAAGAGGTGCTTTTGCATCCAGCACTGCGCTTCCTGCCAGACCCACTCTTATCGCATTATATATGAGCTCCGGGCTTACTCCTGATTTCTGAGCAAGAACCAGTGCTTCTGACATTGCGGCAATATTTACTGCAACTATGGTCTGATTTGCAAGTTTACAGGTATTGCCTGCTCCTATATCTCCAACTCTTATTACAGATGCTGCCATGGCCTTCAATATAGAATAACACTTATCAAAAACCTCCTTTTTCCCTCCTGCCATAACAGACAGGCTTCCATCTACTGCCTTAGGCTCTCCTCCGCTGACAGGAGCATCCAGCATATCTGCTCCTTTTTCCTCTAACTTCTTACAAATTTCTTTTGAAGCAATAGGAGATATAGAGCTCATGTCTATTAAAACAAGTCCCTTATGAGCTCCTTCTATCACACCGTTTTCTCCAAGAACCACATCCTTAACCTGAGGGGAGTTGGGCAGCATTGTTATAACAATATCTGATTTTTCTGCTATCTCCTTATTACTCTGAATTACATCTGCTCCTAAGGATAAAAATTCCCTTGAGGTATCCTTATTGTGATCTGTCACAATAAGCTTATACCCTGCCTTTATTAAATTTCTGCACATAGGCTTCCCCATAATGCCAAGACCGATAAAACCTATTTTCAATTTCATCACCTCTAATTTAATTCTGAGTTAACTAATTTCTTAGTATAGTCTTCCTTTGGATTATTTAAAATTGAAGCTGTATTCCCTGATTCAATTATTCTTCCCTTATACATAACTTCAATTCTGCTGCAGACATGTTTTACAACCTTAAGGTCATGAGATATAAAAAGGTATGTCAGGCTCAATTCTTTTTTTAAACTTGAAAGAAGATTTAATATCTGTCCCTGAACAGAAATATCCAGTGCAGATACCGGCTCATCACATATGATAAAGCTTGGTCTTACTGAAATTGCTCTTGCAATTCCAATTCTCTGCCTCTGTCCTCCGCTCATCTGATAGGGATACTTATACTTGTCCTTTTCAGAAAGTTCTACTAAATTTAAAAGCCTGGATACCTCTTTATCTGAATCTGTACTTTTTACTATATTATGAATAAGAAGAGGTTCCTTTAGAAGCTCTAAAACTGTCATCTTTGGGTCTAATGCACCCTGACTGTGCTGGAAAATAATTTGAAGTTCCTTCCTCAGATTCCGCATCATGTCATCCTCCAATTCTGAAAGAACTATATCCTTATAGTATACTTTCCCTGAATCTGCCCTAAGTAAATTTAGTATAATTGAAGCCATTGTGGTTTTCCCACAGCCGCTCTCTCCTATAAGACCCAGGGATTCTCCTCTATTTATATTAAAGCTTACATTATCTGCTGCCTTTATTATAACCTTTTTTGAAAATATGTTTTTCTTCATAACATAATGTTTTGAAATATTCTGAACTGATATTAAAGGTTTGTCTTCAATTTTCAATGGTATCATCTCCTTCAGCTAAAATGCACCTTACCTTTCTGTTATTTATATTTTTAATTTCCGGTATTTCCCTTATGCATTTATTGCATCTATTTTTGCATCTTTCATAAAATGGACACTGGTCTTTAAATTCATCAGGTGATGCCGCCGTTCCTTCAAGAGAATACAGGTTTTCTTCATTATCATCTAAAGACCCTGCACAGCGTATAAGTTCTTTGGTATAGGGATGAAGCGGATGATTAAGAACCTGATCTTTTGTTCCTTCCTCCATAACCAGCCCCCCGTACATTACAGTAACTCTGTCACAAATGTATCTTACCACATCAAAATCATGGGTAATTATTATAATTGAAGCCTTATCCTCCACATTAATATCCTTGAGAAGATCCAGGACTTTTATCTGAAGAGATGCATCAATAGCTGTTGTCGGCTCATCGGCTATAATTATTTCAGGTGAAAATATGGTACTCATGGCAATTACAGCTCTCTGGCATAACCCGCCGCTGAGCTGCCAGGGATACATGCTGCATACTACCTCTGCATTTTCTATTCCAGCCTTCGTCAAAGCAGTTACTATTCTATCCATGGAAACTTTTTCTTTATGTACCTTCAGCACCTCTTTAAGCTGAACCCCTATCCTTCTATAGGGATTAAGGGCAGCTCCTGCATCCTGAAAAATATATGAAATCCTCTTTCCCCTTATTTTTCTCATATCTTTCTCAGGAAGATTTATAAGCTCCATATCAGAAAATCGAATGCTTCCTGAATCAATTCTTACGCTGTCATCATCTGTCAGTCTTAGAACTGTAGATGCAGTTACTGTCTTTCCGCTGCCGGATTCACCAATAATTCCAAGTATCTCCTGCTTTTTTAAAGCTATATCCACACCTCTTAAAACCTGAATAAATCCCATGTCATTCCTGTAGGAAACTTTTAAGTCATTTATATTCAAAATATCAATATTTTCCATAATGTCACCTTAATAATTTATATTTGTTATAGATGAAACAAGAATATCAGTAAAGTTCTTTTCCAGCTTTGAGTGTTTTTCTGTGTTTCCTGTCCTATACATGGTTAATACTGTAGGAACTGCACCCTTATAATAAAGTACCTCCTGGGAATTAGGGCCAGATTCCAGGATTTGGTCTATTGTTTTTTTGCTTGAATATTTTGTAACTTTAATTCCTTTGTGCTTAATATTCTGTTCCAGCTGATGGCTGAAAGCCCAGGCAAAATATCTGGTTACAGGAACCTGCTGAGTATTTAAGATAATATCCTCAGTTTTAACATTCATCCCGGTTAAATCAACATTTACTGAAGTATTCTCAAGAAGGTATGAAGGGTTTTCAGTATAATTCTTAACTCCTGAATAATCATCTGTGATATTCCCGTCAAAAAATGCTATTATTATGCTTCTTCCCTGCTTGCTTTCTTTATCATAAAGTTTTTTTGCAGTTTCTATCATCATCTTTATTTTTTCAGATGTATTTTCTTTGTCATAATCCATGTAATTGTAGCCTAAGCTTATCATAATGGCTTCTTTGGATAGTGTTTTGCTTTTCCCCGGAAGAATTCCGATTACATTCCTCCCTGTTTCAGATAAGCCTTTGCTTTTTATATTAACTTCCAGTTTTGAATCAGGTTTTATCAGCTTTGAAGCTGCTTTGGTAATGTAAATCAAGGGAAGCTTATCATTTCCCCTATTGAGTATAT
>JAJBWD010000157.1:0-3907 GCA_032907345.1 Bacillota bacterium
ATATTAGCAGTACTTACATCTTTTATTACCAGGACCAATTTAAAAGCTATAGATATGAAGGTAATAGCCTCTCTCTTCAGCTTAATGTTAATAAGCCAGGCTTTTGAGAAATATCAGCTGCTTAATTACATTTCAACAACAATTCTCAGCAAGGTAAACAGCCAGCGTAAAATAGGAATTTTACTTATATTTGTAACTGCTGTTTTAGGGTCGTTTATTACTAATGATGTAGCTTTAATTACCATAGTTCCAATAACAATAGGTATTGGAAAAAAAGCCGGATTTGATCCATATAAAATCATTGTCTTTGAGACTATAGCTGCAAATATTGGAAGCAGTCTTACACCTTTTGGAAATCCTCAAAATTTATACCTTTATTCCAGATATAGAATTAGTTTATCTTTATTTTTTTCTGTAATAGGTCCAATTATAGCTTTGGGCATATTTATTTTATTTATTTTAAGTTTATCTTTAAATAATAAATCTATTAATATAAATGTACAGATTATAAAAATCAGCAGCAATAAAAAAGTATCCATGTATATCATACTGTTCATTTTTATGCTGCTTTCAATTTTAAGAGTACTTGATTATCGCATAATAACAATATTTGTTTTTATAAATGTTTTATATTTCGACAAAGATCTTTTTAAATCAGTTGATTATTATCTGCTGGGAACTTTTATAGGTTTTTTTATTTTCGTAGATCATTTGAATCAGATGATTTTTATAAAATACATTGCAGAAAAGTTTTTAGGATCCCCTAAACAGGTTTTTTTAGCAAGCACTGCTCTTTCCCAAATTATCAGTAATGTTCCAACTGCCATATTGATGAGTACTTTTGTTAATGTTCCGGATATGATATTATTAGGCGTAACTGTTGGAGGCTTAGGAACACTTATTGCATCCTTAGCAAATTTAATATCTTATAAATTTTATATTAAAGAATATGAAAACAGTACTTACTTAAAGTTCTTTTACAAAATTAATATAATTATTTTGCTTATACTAACTATTTTTATAATTTTTTTATACTGAGTATATTGCTTCAGATATAAAGGAAAAATATAATAACAAACTTTATTTATACAAGGAGAAAATATGGATTTATCATTTCAGGATTTAGGATTAAATGAAAATTTAATAAAAGGATTAACCAAAGAGGAAATAACTGCACCTACAGAAATTCAAACTAAAGCTATTCCGAAGCTGCTGGAAAATAAAGATATAATAGGACAGTCAGAAACAGGCAGCGGAAAAACATTAACATATCTTTTGCCAATATTTCAAAAGATAAAATGGGATAAAAGAGAAATGCAGGCTGTTATTTTAGCCCCCACTCATGAATTAGTTATGCAGATAGACAGGGAAATAAAACTTTTAGCAGAAAATTCAAATACTCCGGTAACTTCAATTTCCATAATTGGTAACGTTAATATAAAAAGGCAGATAGAAAAACTAAGAGAAAAACCTCATATTTTAGTAGGTTCTGCAGGCAGAATTTTAGAACTTATTAAGCTCAGAAAGATAAATGCTCAAACTGTAAAAACAATTGTAATAGATGAAGGAGATAAGCTGCTGGATGAAAACAACATAGATCAGGTAAAAGCTGTAATAAAAACTACAATGAAGGACCGGCAGTTAATGATTTTTTCTGCAACCATCAGAGAAGAAACTATAGATATTGCTAAGAATCTGATGAAACTCCCTGAAATTATTAAAATCGATGAAATGAGTCCGGTAAATCAAAACATAGTCCATAATTATTTAACCTGCGAACAAAGAGATAAAATAGTTGTTTTAAGAAAATTAATAGCAGCATTAAATCCGGTGAGAGCTATTGTTTTTATAAATAAATCAGATGAAATAGAAATAACTGTTTCAAAGCTAAAGTTTCACAAATTGAATGCCTATGGCATATATGGAAATGCTCCAAAGGAAGAGCGGAAAAAGGCCATGGAGGATTTCAGAAATGGAAAGCTTCAGATTTTAGTAGCCTCAGATTTAGCAGCCCGGGGTTTAGATATAAAGGACGTTACCTATATATTCAATCTGGACTTACCTGAGGATCCTAAAGAATATCTTCATAGAGCAGGCAGAACAGGAAGGTGCGGCGAAAATGGAATAGCTATAACACTAGTAACAGAATACGAAATTCCTATTATTAAAAGATATGAAAAAGCTTTTAATATTAAAATTGAAGAAAAATACTTATATAAAGGAAATCTTTTAAATGGTAAAAGGCCGCTTTAAAAAGCAGCCTTTTTACATTTTCTTTCCCTTTCCACAATTTCCCTTGATATTTTATCAGCACCAATTTTAATTGAATCTATATCCATAGTCAAAAGCTTTCCATCTTTATAAACAACTTCTCCGTTTACCATGGTCATTTTAACCAGGCTTGAATTTCCACAGGTTACAAGTCCTACAAAGGGGTTATGGCAGCCGGCATAAGCTATGTCTCTTAAATCATAAAGCACAATATCAGCAGCTTTTCCTTTAGATAAAATTCCAATATCAGATCTGCCTAAAACCTGAGCTCCGCCTTTTGTGGCCATCTTTAAGGTTTCGTAAGCACTTAAGCCCTCTGCTGCGTATTTTAAATGATTAAGAAGATAAGCTCTTCTTACTTCCTCCCACATATTAGACCCATCATTAGAAGCACTTCCATCCACACCGATACTTACCTTAACTCCTGCTTTTATAAGTTCTGTGGTCCTGCATATTCCGCTGGATAATTTCATATTGGAGGAAGGACAGTGTGAAACTCCGGATCCTTTTAATAATTTTATATCATCATCACTTACATGAATTACATGGGCAAACCAGACATCCTCTCCCAGCCACTCCAGGCTTTCCATCAGCTGTACCGGCTTTAGTCCATATTTTTCAATGCAGAAATTTTCCTCGTCTATTGTCTCAGCCAAGTGGGTATGCAGCATAACTCCTTTTTTCCTGGCTAAGTTTTTAGACTCTATCATCAATTCCTTAGTAACAGAAAATGGTGAACAGGGAGCCAGAGCTATTCTTGTCATTGCAAATTTATTTCTGTCATGATATTTATCTATAAGCCTCTCACTGTCTGAAAGTATCTGAGTTTCTGTCTGAACTACAGAATTTGGAGGCAGTCCCCCCTTATCCTTTCCTAAAGACATGGATCCTCTTGTTGCATGAAATCTTATCCCTATATTTTTTGCAGCCTCAATTTCCGTATCTATTAAATTCTCACTGCTATTTTCAGGAAAAAGATAGTGGTGGTCTGATGTAGTTGTGCATCCTGTTCTTAAAAGCTCAGTAAATCCAACTAAAGCACCATAATGAACAGCCTCAGTATCAATATGTTTCCAAAATTCATATAATCCAACCAACCATGGAAATAAAGGCTTTTCCTGAACCTCATCTATTCCTCTGAACAGAGTCTGATACAAATGATGATGAGTATTTACAAACCCGGGAAGTGCAATTAAGCCGCTGCAGTCTGTAACCTCTGCATCTTTCTCACACAGGTTTTTCCCGATATCTATTATCTCATTATCCTCAATTAGAATATCTGATTTTTCATATATTTTATCCTGATTATCGAAAGAAACTACCTTCGATAAATTTTTTAAAAGCTTTTTCATTTTTCCTCCCTTAAAGTCCTGACAAATTCCAAAAGAAGCCTTAAACTTATTTCTTTTCTATAGGCAGCTGTGGATCTCTGATCATCTATAGGTATTATTAGGCAGCTGTACATTTCCCGAATGTTTTCCTCATCATAATTATTATTAATAAGATCAATTACTTTTTTCTCAGATTCAATGTTTCTGACTATTTTAGGACCTACTGCTCCAAAAGCTGCTCTGAAATCTGTTATTTTATTATTTTCTAAAACTGCCAGCCCTGCAAAAGAAAGCTTGGACAATGC
>JAJBWD010000158.1:0-18276 GCA_032907345.1 Bacillota bacterium
CTTCCATTTAGTATAATAATTATAAGTATGGAAATTAAAAATAAATTTCCTAAATAAGAAAATTATTGCGGAGGGAAGATGAACAAAAACAGCATAAATAAAGCAAATCTTTTTTTAACGGGAATAATAAATAGGTTTAGTGAAAATCAGGATATATTTAAAGAAATAAATATTTCATTCAAATCAGGACTTAAGGAATTTAAAGGTTCAGGCACAGAGGTAAATGGGAAAATCATATTTAATTACAGCGGTAAAACTAAAACCGGCTCCTTCTCTGAAATAACTTCATTTATAATTAAAGAGATGGAAAAATACGAATCAGCAGAATTTAATTATATTGAAAGGGGAAGCGGAGTAAAAATATGGGCTGACAATAAAAATGTAACCATGAAAAACATAAAAACAGAGGAAATTGAGTTAAATACTCCTCTTTTAAACCGTAAATATTATATTGAAGCTTCAAAGGCAGGAAGTCTTTTAAAAGCAATAGACATAATGACAAAGGACGGGAAAATTAAAAATGATAAAATAAGGAAATATAATCAGATTGATCATTATGTGGAGCTATTAGAAGGCGTTATTGACAAGCTGCCGGGAAATAGAACTTTAAATATCCTGGACTGTGGCTGCGGTAAATCTTATCTGTCTTTTGTGCTGAATTATTATCTCACAGAAGTGAAAAAGATGAAATGTAATTTTATAGGTATTGATATATCTCCTAAGGTAATAGAAGCCTCTAAAAAGATGGCAGAGGAATTAAATTATAGGAACATGGAATTTTATGCAATGGATATTAAGGAATATAAACCAAATAAAAATATAAACATGGTCTTGTCCCTTCATGCCTGTGATACAGCTACAGATTTAGCCATATCAATGGGAGTAAAAACGGAAGCAGAAGCAATAATAGCAGTTCCCTGCTGTCATAAAGAGATTCTGAATTCATATACCTATGAACCATTTAAAAGCATATTAAAACATGGAGTTTTAAAAAGCAGGATAGCAGATGCCCTGACTGATGGAATGAGGGCTTTGTACCTGGAATCTTTAGGATATGAAACCTCAGTTATTGAGTATATATCTCCACTTGAAACTCCAAAAAATATTATGATAAGGGCTATAAAAAGCGGAGAAGAAAATGATGAATTAATGCAGGAATATTATAAACTGATGGCAGCTTTAAATGTTACTCCTGCATTGTACAAATATTTAAACGATATAGATTAGGGAGGAAAATATGAATAATATAGTTAAACCATCAATATTACCGGGATTTATGGAGCTTCTTCCAAAAGAACAGATAGAATTTAACAGGATAAAAGATATTATAAAGGAAACTTATGAAATGTATGGCTTTATTCCTGTGGATACTCCTCTAATTGAGAAGTCCGAGATACTTCTTGCAAAGGGGGGAGGGGAGACAGAGAAACAGATATATAGATTTACTAAGGGAGATACGGATATGTCCCTCAGGTTTGATTTAACTGTACCTCTTGCCAGGTATGTAGCCCTCCACTCAGAAAATCTTAACTTCCCCTTCAGAAGGTATCATATTGGGAAGGTGTATAGAGGAGAGAGAAATCAAAGGGGAAGATTCAGGGAATTTTATCAATGTGATATTGATATTATAGGAAATGGAGAGCTTAGTATAATAAATGATGCTGAAATTCCAAGCATTATTTATTCAATATTTAAGAAACTTGATTTTGGACCCTTCACTATAAGAATAAATAACAGAAAAATATTAAACGGATTTTTCAATCAGGTGACAAAGAGCGATAAGGGAGCCATACTCAGGACAATAGATAAGCTTGACAAAATTGGAGAAACCAAGGTAAAAGAGGAGCTAAAAGAAATTGGAGCACAAGACGCAGAAATTGAAAGGATACTTGAATTTATAAGCATAAAAGGAGCTAATTCTGAAGTTTTAGAAAGCCTTAAGAACCTGAACATAGAAAATGAAGAGTTTAATAAGGGCTTAGAAGAACTAAAACTTGTAGTTCACTATATTAAGGGCTTTAATGTACCGGAGGAAAATTTCAGGATAGACCTGACAATTGCAAGGGGTCTGGACTATTATACAGGAACCATATATGAAACAACTCTTAATGAATACCCTGGGATAGGTTCAGTCTGTTCCGGAGGCAGGTATGATAATTTAGCAGAGTATTATACAAAGGCAAAGCTGCCCGGAGTTGGAATATCAATAGGTCTTACCAGACTTTTCTATCAGCTCACCGAGGCAGGCTTCATTAAGGAAGGAAAAAGTTCCACTACATCAAAAGTCCTTGTTATCCCAATGGGAGATGTGATGGACTACTCCATAGATACAGCGGGCAGGTTGCGGGAGAATAATATAAGCTGTGAGATATATTTTGAGGAAGCAAAAGCAAAAAAGAAGTTCTCTTATGGTGATAAGCTGGGACTTGAATATGCTATAATTATAGGAGAAGAAGAAAAAGAAAATAAAGTGGTTTCACTTAAAAATCTGAAAACCGGAGAGCAGGAAAAGCTCAGCATAGATCAGGTGGTAAGTAAATTAAGATAGGAGGAGTATTATGGATGTTATAACCTCTATTAAAGGAAGAAGAAGTATAAGAAAGTATAGCCAGGTTTATATCGAAGAGGAAAAGCTGGAAATAATAATGGAAGCCTTGAGACTTGCTCCCTCTGCTTCCAATTCTCAGAAATGGAAATTCATTTTTGTAACGGATAAGGAAAAGAGAAAAAAGCTGACAGAAGCTGCAGGTGGGCAGGAATTTATTCAGGAAGCACCGGTAACCGTAGTCGGAATTGCCACAGAAGATGAATATGTCATGATGTGCGGCCAAAAATCCTCTACTGTAAATGTATCTATAGCTATGGCATATATGACTTTGGAAGCTTATGAGCTGGGGCTTGGAACCTGCTGGCTGGGACATTTTGATGAAGAAAAGGTAAAGGAAACATTAAATATTCCAGAGGGTATGAGAGTGGTTGCCATATCGCCTCTAGGCTATCCAGACGAGGACCCGGACGAGAGACCAAGAAAAGGCTGTGATGAGGTAATCTCCTTTAACGATTTTTAGAGGGTTGCCTCTTTTTCTTTTATTATCAAAGCAAAATAGGAGTGATTTCATGTTTTTGAATTTCATTTGGGATTTTGACGGCACACTTTTCCATACCTATGACGGAATGCTTTCAGCACTTAAAATGGTGCTTGAAGATAATGGAATATCGGAGCCGGATGAAGATGTATTAAAAAGATTAAAAACTACACTGGGAGAGGCACTGGACTATTATTCAAAAGAATATAATCTGGATAAAACTTATATGGAAGCTAAATTCAGAGAGTATGAAGAAAAATATGGATATGAACTTATGGTGCCCTTTAAAGGCTTAAAAGAAATTTTAAAATATATTAATAAAATTGGTGGAAGAAGTTTTATTTATACCCATAGGAATGCAGTCTGCAATAAATTAATAGAAAAGTATAAACTGACAAGTTATTTTACAGAGATAGTAACAAAAGAGCATGGCCTTGGCAGGAAACCGGACCCTAAGGGCTTCAATTATATTATAGATAAGTACAATTTGAAAAGAGAGGAAACTTTAGCAGTAGGAGACAGAGATTTAGATCTTTTAGCTGGGAAAAATTCAGGAACACATACCTGTTTATTTTTATCAAAGGGATCCACTTACTCGGAAAATGCGGACTTTGTCATATATAATCTTATAGATTTAAAGGATGTTATTGATGGTAAATATAAACTTATTTCATTAGATTCCTACGAAAACTTATCTGATCATTATTTTAACTATGTAGATAATAAACCTTATAATGCCTTTTATGAAAGGCCGGCCACTCTTTCCCTTCTTCCGGATGTAAAAGGCAAAAAAGTTCTTGATGCAGGCTGTGCTGCCGGCTTCTATACAGATGAACTTATAAAAAGAGGAGGAAAAGTTACAGCACTTGATTTTAGTCCAAGTATGCTTAAAATGACTAAATTAAGAGTTGGGGAGGGGGCTAAGCTATTTTTAGCCGACCTGAATAAGCCTCTGAATATGTTTGAAGATGAAAGTTTTGACATAATACTTTCATCCTTAACCCTTCACTACATAGAAAACTGGGATATACCTCTTCAGGAGTTTAACAGAATATTAAAAAATGGCGGAAAGCTTATATTTTCAGTTCATCATCCATTTATGGACTATACGGTTTTCAATAAGGAAAATTATTTTAAAAGGGATTTAATCCAGGATACCTGGAAAACAAATAAGGGAAATGTAAATGTAACATTTTATAGAAGACCATTGAATGAAATAACAGAAAGTTTGTATAAAGCAGGCTTCCTTATTGAAAGATTAGTGGAGCCCTTCCCTACAGAGGAGTTTAAGAAAAGAGATTTTGAAACATATATAAAATTAACCCAAAAGCCCCAATTTTTATTTGTTAAAGCCTTAAAGGAGAATAAAAAATGATACAGGTTCAAAATTTATCAAAATATTTCAAGAAGGTAAAAGCAGTTGATTCCATCAGCTTTAATGTGGAAAAGGGTGAAATAGTAGGCCTTCTGGGTGAAAACGGAGCAGGAAAAACAACTACCTTAAGGATGCTGGCTACAATGCTTAAATCCTCTGAGGGAACTGCTAAAATTGATGGCTATGATATTAATACTGAGCCTTATAAGGTTCGATCTGAGATAGGAATACTTTTTGGAGGAGAAGTTGGCCTATATGACAGGCTTACTGCCAGAGAAAATATATGCTATTTTGCAAAATTAAATGGAATGAATGAAGCTGAAACTATTAAGAGCATTGATTACCTGATTAAAATGCTGAAGATGGAGGATTACATAGATAAAAGAGTTGGAAAATTTTCCAGGGGAATGAAGCAAAAAACAGCCATAGCCAGAAGCATTGTTCACAATCCAAAGATCATGCTTTTTGATGAGCCAACAGCCGGGCTTGATGTAACTGCCTCCAGAATAGTTCAGGATTTTATAAAAAAATGTAAAGAAGATAACAGGGCAATAGTATTTTCAAGCCACTCCATGCTGGAGGTAGAAAAGCTCTGCGACAGGATCGTTATTATTCATAAAGGAAAAATTGTAGAAGAAGGGACCATAAAACATCTTAAAGAAAAATATAATAATGATGATTTGGAAGAGGTATTTATGCTGCTTATAGGTGATTCAAATGAAAAATAATATAGTATATATAGTAATGAAAAAGGAACTTACAGATCTTTTCAGAGACAAAAAGACATTTCTTATGGCAATATTAATTCCTCTTGTGATGTTTCCTTTATTATTTGGAATAATGGGAAGGGTAATAAATAAAACTGAAAATGACCTTAAAAAGGAAACAAAAATTGCCATAACTGAGAAACAGGAAAGCAATTTATCAAAATTTATAAAAAAACAGCAGGGAATAAAAGTAATAGAGTCAAGTGATGCTGAGAAGGATATTAAGGAAGGGAAAATATATTTAGCTATAAAAATTCCGGATGATTTTGATAAAAGCATAGTCAAGGAAAATAATCCTGAAATTGAAATAATATATGATAACTCAAGTCAAAATTCATTAAGTACATATTCAGCAATAAAGGGATATATTGAGCAGTATTCTAAAGTAATAGTTGGGGAAAGACTGGAAAAAAGAGGAATAAATATAACAATATTAAACCCTGTTAAGATTACTGAAAAAACTACAGAAAAAGAGGACAGTGGTACGGGCAAATTTATGCTTTCACTGATGCTTCCTCTTCTTATTGTACTTTACAGCGTAACAGGACCTCTCCCTGCAGCAACAGACTTAGGCGCCGGAGAAAAAGAAAGGGGAACATTAGAGCCTCTTCTCACAACAAAGGCCGGCCGGATGTCCCTCCTTTGGGGGAAGTTTCTGGCAATTACTTTAATGGGACTGATTACAAATATAGCTACCATAATTGGACTTATATTTGCCTCAAAACAGCCGGGAAGCATATTGACTTTAGGGGGAGGCAGCTACTCCATATCAGTTGGAATAATCATATTAATAGGCGTATTTGCTCTTCTTACTACTATGGTTTTTGGAGCAATAGAACTTTCCATAAGTATATATGCCAGGTCATTTAAGGAGGCATCTACCTATCTGTCTCCTCTTACTATTATTGCAATGGTTCCAACCTATGCTACCTATATGCTGGATGCCAAAAACATAAGCCTGATATATTTTAATATTCCATTATCTAATGTTGTATGCATAATAAAGGAGTTTATAGCTGGGATATATAATCCGGTTCACATTGGACTTACTACTGTCTGGACAATAGCATATATATTTGGCTCAATACTATTTGACAGATTTATGTGCAGTCGTGAGGAAGTTATATTCAGGACATAAAAAAGAGCGGAATATCCGCTCTCAAAGTGCTTTTGCTTCTTTATAAATTTCTTTTATTGTAATTTTACCAAAAATTAATAGGGTTAGGATTCTGTTTCTTATAAGATGCAGTGTTGTTTTATCTTTTATAAGCAAATACTTATTAGAAAAATCAACGTAAAGTACATTGCTTTTCATTTTAACACTTCCTTTTATCTTATATTTTTATTATAGCATAAAGAACAGAATTTTGATAATCTTAAAAATAAATTTACATAAATATGCTATAATTATTCCATAGAGGTGATTGTATGAAAAGAAAATATATTGGCATAATTTTAATTTTAATAGGAACAGCAATAATAGGATCTGCCCTTTATATGAGGTATGAGGGAAATAAAAAGCAGCAGCAAATGATAGATGAATTTGAAAAAACAATAAATCAGCTTGATAAAGAAAAACCTGTGGATAACTCAGGCAGTAATAGTAATTCTGAGTATAGCCCGGATCTGGCACCTCCTTCATTGGATGTTAAAGGAGCTATCGGCATAATGAAAATCCCTAAGATTGATTTAAAAGTAGCAATTGGCGACGGCGTCGATATGAATACTTTAAAATATGCAGTTGGTCATTTTAAGGAAACGCCCTACCCCGGAGAAAAGGGAAACTGTGCCATTGCAGGTCACAGAAGCTATACTTATAGTCAGTACTTTAACAGGCTGGATCAGGTAAAAGAGGGAGATATAATTTCCATTACCACCAAAAAGGGAGAGTTTACCTATGTAGTATATAAAACCTATGTAGTTGAGCCTTCAGAAGTATCTGTCCTCAATAATACAAAGGATGCACAGCTTACTCTTATAACCTGCACTCCGGTTAGAATAGCTACCCACAGACTTATAATAAAAGCAAAACTTAAACAATAATATCCCAGGTAATTATCCACAATTTATAAACAGACTGTTGACAAATTTAATAAAATTCAATATTTGTTTTATATAAAATAAAAAAACATTTAGTATTTCTTGATTTATAGCGAAATCTCGGATAAAATGTAAATAAATAATTATATAAATTATTAACAGGAATTTGACATTTTATTCACATAAATAATGTATTAATCCACATAATAAAATCTAATCAAATAAATCATTCTCTTTTATTAAAGGAAATTTCAATTGCTTCAGACTAATTTACAATAATAAAAACGTATATTTAACGTTTTTTAACCGAAATATCATTAAATTTCTTATAGTAAAAGCAGAATTTTTTTATACTCAAAATTACTGCAAGGGGTGAAGTTTGTGATAAAAACAGCAATATTAACTATGAGTGATAAAGGCTCAAGGGGAGAAAGAATAGATGAAACCGGGCCGGGAATAAGACAGGAATTGGAAAAAGGTGAATATGAGATTTGCTATTATAAGATAATTCCTGATGAAAAAGAAGAAATAGAAAAAGAGCTTATAAATATATGTGATAATCTTAAAATTGATTTAGTATTAACTAATGGTGGAACAGGATTTTCCAAAAGAGATGTTACGCCTGAAGCTACAAGAGCTGTCATTGAAAAATATGTACCGGGCATAGGTGAGGCTATGAGAATGAAATCTCTTTCCATAACTCCAAGAGCCATGCTTTCCCGGGGAATATCAGGAATAAGAGGAAATTCTCTCATTATAAATCTTCCGGGAAGTCCTAAAGCGGCTATGGAAAATCTTCTTTTTATACTGCCGGCTATTCCTCATGGCATTGGTATTTTAAAAGGAGAAGCTTCCGAATGTGCAAGGAAGTAATTACGAAGGCTTGGAGGAATAAAAATGGACTTTTTTAATGTTGTGTCTGCAGATGAAGCTGTTAAATTGATAAATGAATCAGTAAAAACTGATACAGGATATGAAAAGGTTAACATACTTGACAGCATTGGAAGAATATGCTGTGAGGATATCAGGGCTTCAGTAAATATTCCTGAATTTAAAAGGTCCTCAGTGGACGGATATGCTGTAAGATTTAAGGATACCTTTGGAGCCAGCGAAGCCATGCCTGCCATTTTGAACTATAAAGGCGAAGTTTTAATGGGAAAGGTTCCCCCATCTGACATAAGCTATGCAGAGTGCATTTATGTTCCCACAGGAGGTATGCTTCCGGATAGCGCAGACAGCGTAGTTATGATTGAATATACAGATAAGCTGGATGAGGATACAGTGCTTTCCTATTCTCCTGCTGCAAAGGGAGATAATGTAATAAATATAGGTGATGACGTAAAAAAAGGAGATGTTATACTAAAAAAAGGGCAGAAGCTGAGGCCTTACGAGGTTGGAGTTTTAGCAAGTCTTGGAATCAGCCAGGTACCTGTATACAGGAAACTTAAAGCTGCTGTTATATCTACAGGTGATGAATTAGTTCCCTGTACTGAAAATATATCCTTAGGGGAAGTCAGGGATATAAATACATATTTATTATGCTCATTATTATTAAAAGATGGAGTGGAACCTGTAAGCTATGGAATAATAAGAGATGATTATAATCTTTTAAAAGAAACAGTAGATAGAGCCTCAGAGGAATGTGACATGGTTTTAATCTCAGGAGGAAGCTCTGTAGGGAAAAAAGACCAGACATTAAAGGTATTAAATTCCTATGAGGATGGAAAGGTTTTAGCCCATGGAATATCAATAAAACCCGGGAAACCTACTATAATCGGAAAGAGAAAAGACAAACTGATAATGGGACTTCCAGGTCATCCATTGGCCTGCTCTGTAATTTATCAGGCAATTGTGAGAAAGTTCATATTCTGTTTGATGAATTATGAAGAAATAATTTATCCAATAAATGCGGTAATGAAAATAAATTATCATAAAGCAAAGGGAAGAGAAGAATATTTACCTGTGGCAGTTGAAAAATCAGAAAAGGGCTTGACAGCTAGTCCTGTATTTGGAAAATCAGGCCTTATTTCAGTTTTCTCAAAAGCTTACGGATATATAAGAATAGAAAAGGATATTGAAGGCTTAAGAGAAGGGGAGAGTGTTGAAGTTTACCCTTTATAGATTGAGCTTTAATTTAATCCTGAATTTCTAACAAAGGAGATGTTTTTATTGGCTAGACAGGTCTTTTTAGCGAATATGGATATTAATGAGGCTATAAAATTATTTTTTAATAAATTAGAACCTATAAATATAAAAAAGGAAGTTATAAATACTTATGAGGCATCAGGCAGAATTTCTTTTTCACCTGTATTTGCTGAAATGTCCTCACCCTTTTATAACAGCTCTGCCATGGATGGTATTGCTGCAAAAAGCTCAAAAACTGATGGGGCTTCTGAAAAAAACCATATTGAGCTTATAGAAGGAACAGATTATATAGTAGTTGATACAGGGGACCCAATCCCTAAAGAATTTGACTGCGTAATTATGGTAGAGGATTTAATAAACCTTGATAATGGAAATGTAGCTGTATATAAAGGTGCTTATCCTTGGCAGAATATCAGGCCTATAGGAGATGATATTGTTGAAACTCAGCTGATTATCCCTTCCAGGCATACCATAAGGCCTATTGATATAGGATCCATGATTGCCGGAGGAGTAAATCAGATTCCCGTATTCAAAAAGCCGGTGGTAGGAATAATACCCACGGGAACAGAAATTGTAGAGCCGGGTACAGATCTTAAGGTGGGAGATATTATAGAGTTTAATTCAAGAGTTTTCGGAGCACAGGTTGAAGAATGGGGAGGTATTCCTCATAGGTATAATATAGTAAAGGATGATTACCCAGCCATAAAAGAAACTGTAGCTAAAGCTATAGAAGAATGCGACATGGTGATTATTAATGCAGGGTCCTCTGCAGGCAGAGAAGATTTTAGCAGCAAGGTTATTGAAGAGCTTGGACAGGTTTATGTTCATGGGATATCAATTAAACCTGGAAAGCCTGCAATTCTGGGAAGTATATCCGGGAAGCCTATAATTGGGATACCCGGGTTTCCGGTATCAGCATATTTTGTAATGGAAAATATTTGCCAGAGGGTAGTTAAAGCCTTTATAGGATTAAAAAAAGAAGAAGGCAAATATGTGGATACATATCTTACAAGGCGTGTTATGTCTACACTAAAATACCTGGAGTTTGTAAGAGTAAAAATTGGATATATCGGAGGAAAATTCATATCAACCCCAATTGGAAGAGGTGCCGGAACCACCATGTCCTTGGTAAGGGCTGACGGTGTAATTGAGATTCCTCAGGAAACGGAAGGATATGAAGCAGGAACAAAGGTTCAGGTTAAACTGTTAAAATCTGAAAATGATATTAAAAATACCATAGTATGCATTGGAAGTCATGACCCAATAGTAGATGTAATAGCTGATCTTATTCATGTAAAAAGCCTTAAATATTATCTCTCTTCAGCCCACACCGGAAGTATGGGAGGTATAATGGCTTTAAAATCAGGAGAAACTCATATATCTCCAATCCATCTCCTTGATATGGAGGATGGAAGTTACAATATATCTTACATTAAAAAGTACTTACCGTCAAAAGACATGGCACTTATTAAGGGTGTTGGAAGGGTCCAGGGCATTATGGTTCCAAAAGGAAACCCTCTTAATATTAAAGGCATAAATGATATTAAAAGAGAAGAAATAAGATTTGTAAACAGGCAGAGGGGATCAGGAACCAGATTATTCTTAGATTATAATTTAAAAAAAGCAGGAATAAGTACATCTGATGTTAATGGTTATGAAAGGGAAGAAGTAACCCACATAGGAGTAGCTGCTGTAGTTGCGGCAGATGATGCAGACTGCGGTCTTGGTATATATTCTGCAGCTAAAATGATGGGGCTTGACTTTATTCCATTAGGAAATGAGGAATACGATTTTGCACTTCCTAAGGAACATTTAGCTTTAGACATGATTAAGGAGTTTATTAATGTAATAAAATCTTCTGAATTTAAATCCATGCTGGATGATTTAGGAGGCTACGATTATAAAAATACCGGCAAAATAATAGAATTATAATATTGAAAGGATGATATGAAATGGCTAAGGTAGTAGAGGTAAACATAAGCGAAAGAAAAGGCATCGTAAAACATCCAATTGAAAAGGGATTTTTTAAGATTAATCATGGACTTGAAGGAGACGCTCATGCAGGGGAATGGCACAGGCAGGTAAGTTTCCTTGCCCAGGAAAGCATAGATAAAATGACAGCTCTGGGGGCAGAAGGACTTACACCCGGTAAATTTGCAGAAAACGTAACTACTGAAGGAATGGTTTTATATACTCTGCCAATAGGTACAAAGCTGAAAGTTGGAGAAGCAGAATTTGAAGTAACACAAATAGGAAAAGAGTGTCATAAGGGCTGCGAAATAAGAAAGCTGGTAGGAGACTGCGTTATGCCAAGGGAAGGCATATTTGCCAGAGTTTTAAAAGAAGGCTGGGTTCAGGTTGGAGATAATATTGAAATAGTGGAGGGGTAAAATGAAAAAATTTGTTTTATTTATTGCTTTGGTATTAACAGTATTAAGTTTAATTGGCTGCAGTAAATCAGATGGCAGCGGTGCTGGAGGATTAAAGGATGAAAAGATAGAAAACTACTCTGTAAAGATAGTTTATGATGGAAAAAATGTTAAAACCTATACTATCGAGGATATTAAAAAAATGCCTGTTACAAGCTTTGAATCAGAGGGAGCAAAAGAAGAGGGACCTGATGTATTATATATATTAAGTCAAAATAATATAACAGAATATTCAAAGATTAAATTTATCGGTATGTGGAAGGATTCCATTACCCTGACAAAAGAAGAAGCTTCAAAAGATACTCTGGTGGACATAACTAACCATGATACTATTAAACTGGCAACAAAATCAGTAAAGAAGGATAAATGGATAAAGGATATTTCAACTATTGAAATAATAAAGTGATGCAAATTGATAGAAGTAAAAAAATATTTATGGGATATGTCTTTTAAAGAGTCAATTTTTTCTGCATTTTTAGGAACCCTTATTGCACTCTCAAAACTTATACGCATACCAATTCATGTGCCGGGTCATTCCGGACTTATATGGATAGCCATATTAACCTTTGGCTGCCTTCTGATAAGAAAAAAAGGTTCAGGCACTCTTATGGGAGTAACCGCTGGTTTTTTAGCTTATGTCTTTGGTATCGGCAATGAGGGCCCATTTGTTTTTTTTAAGTATTTTATGCCGGGATTTAGTATGGATATTATTTTAAGATATATACCTACAGTTACGAAAAAATGGTATCTTGTAAGCTTAGTGGCAGCTTTTTCTCATATTACAAAGCTGATGGTAAATTATGCAATAGGAACCATACTAAATCTTCCTCAGGGATATTTATTAATGGGAATGCAGATAGCTGTTATAAATCATGCTGCATTTGGATTTCTTGGAGGAATGATTGCTTATATTATTTATATTAAGAATCCTAATTTAACAACTACTAATTATATAAAGGGGTAATTTTATGCGCGTACTATTATGTATAGATGATACAGATAATATTGAAAGCAGGGGAACAGGAGAACTGGCAGAACTTATTGCTAAAGAAATTGAGGATAAAAGGTGGGGGAAATGCAGCGGAATTACAAGGCATCAGCTATTTATTCACCCGGATGTTCCCTATACTTCCCATAATAGTTCCATGTGTTTTGAAGCAGATATTGATGAAAATTATTTAAATGACATTATAAGCTTTTCATCCGATTTTCTTAAAAATGAAAGTGCAGAAGGTTCTGACCCGGGTTTATGTGTAGCTGTTGTTGACAAGCTTACAGAACCTGAAGTCTTAATTAACTTTGGTAAAAAGGCAAAGAAAGAAATATTAACAATTCCAGAGGCTTATGAACTGGCAAAAGAACTTGGAATTCATTTATCTGAGCATGGAGGAACAGGTCAGGGAGTTATAGGAGCGCTGGCAGGAGCAGGGCTCAGGCTAAGCGGCAATGATGGACGTTTTAAGGGGAAAATTAAGCTTGAAAGTAAAACGGGCATGGAAAATGTAAATTACATTTTATCAAAAACTGGCTTTGACAGGGTAAAGGATATAAATGGTACTGATCTTGAAGGTGATGAAACGGTTTTGCTGGGAGAAGTAAAAGCTGTACTTTCGGAAGGTAAATCAACACTTTTGGTGTTTTCAAAATATGATGAGAATACAGGCAGAACATTATGGGAAACATGTACAAAGCAGCAGATAAAATCATTCTAGAGGAGTTTAATATGAATTATTTCAATTTAAAAGGTGAATTCAAGGGAAATAGGGAAGACTATCATTTGGCAGAAGAAATATCTAAGAAATGTAAATATTTTAAATTGGATGATGAAGATGAACTTGTTTCAGATGAAGAAATTTCTTGTTTTAACTGCAGGTATAGGAGATGGAGTCCTGCATCCTTTACCTGCAAAAAGATAGAAGGGATATAATGGATAAACTAATTGAAGCATCCCATAAAAGATGCTTAAATCTAGGAATTACTCCGGAAAATATGTACAGTAAAAATATATTGGATGGAGAAAAACTGGAGGAAAAATGTGAAGAAAATAAAGAACTTATAAAAACTGCTGCCCCTTATATCAGTCAGCTGTACGATTTTGTAAGGGGCTCAGACTTTTTTGCACTTTTATGTGATGGTGAAGGATGTATATTAAGCGTCATAGGCGACGAAAAAATTTTATCTGAAGCCAAAGGTTTAAAGATGATTCCGGGAGCTTATATGAATGAAGCAAATATAGGCACAAATGCAATGGGGCTGGTGATTACCGGTAAAATACCTGTTCAGATGTCTGGAAAGGATCATTTCATTAAGGCATACCACAAATGGACCTGTTCTGCAGCACCAATTAAAGATAAAAATGGGAATATTATTGGTATAATAAATTTAACAGGTTATATAAATAATGTTCATCTGCATACCCTGGGTATGGTAGTAGCAGCAGCAAATGCCATTGAAAAAATCATTGAAGCAGATATTTATAATAAAAATCTTCACATATATAATAAAAGGATTGAAAATATCTTTAATTCTATAATTGCAGGTATATTAACCTGTGATTTAAGCGGAAATATTATATATATGAACCAACAGATTCCTAAAATGTTTGGACTTAATGAAAATGAAATTAAGAAAATGAAGGTTCAGGATTTAATAAAAAACTGGAATGAAATTATAGAGCGCCTTCAAAAGAAAGAATCTATTATAGATGAGGACATATATACAAATGAAAAAGTTAAGAAGTTTCAGTTTACTGTAACAGCTTGTCCAATATATGATCAGGAAATGAATATTTTAGAAGTAACAATTATGTTTTATGAAATAAAAAAGAACAGAAAATTGGCTGGTAAAATATTGGGAGGACAGGCATTATATACTTTTGATAAAATAATAGGAAAAAGCGAAAATATAAAGGAAATAATTGAATACTCAAAAAAGATAGCAGACAGTAAATCTACTATATTAATTACAGGTGAGAGCGGAACAGGAAAAGAGATATTTGCTCAGGCTATACATAATTACAGCAATAGAAAAGGTGAGCCTTTTATAGCAGTTAACTGTGGTGCTGTACCCAGAACCCTTATGGAATCTGAGTTTTTTGGATATGAGGAAGGATCCTTTACTGGAGCCAAAAAAGGTGGAAATGCGGGTAAGTTTGAATTAGCAGACGGAGGAACTATATTTCTGGATGAAATAGGAGAAACTCCTTTAGATATGCAGATTAAGCTTTTAAGGGTAATAGAAGAAGGGGTAATAAACAGAATAGGAGGTTCTAAGCAAATTTCTGTGGATGTAAGAATAATGGCGGCAACAAACAGAGATTTAAAGAAAGAAGTAGCAAAAGGAAACTTTAGAAAAGATCTTTATTACAGATTAAATGTGCTTCCTCTTTATCTTCCTCCCCTTAGGGAAAGAAGAGATGACATACCTGAGCTTGTTAATTACTATATCAGCAAAACCTGCAGAAGACTTAATAAGCATATAATAAACTTGTCTGAAGACTATATGGAATATTTGAAGAGTTATGACTGGCCAGGTAATATAAGAGAACTGGAAAATGTAATAGAATATATTATAAACTCAGAAGTAATTCAAAAGAACTTATTTAATGAATCCAGCAGGGAGCAGACCCGCCCACTGAATATAAATTTAAACCTTAGCCTGGAGCAGATGGAAAAAGAATATATAACTAAGGTTGTTAAGGAAGTTGATGGAAACATGACCATGGCATCAAAAATATTAAACATTGGAAGAAATACATTATATAGGAAGATAGAAAAATACAGCATAGAATATTCTGAAACAGAAAATAATTCCAATTTAGACCAGAATTAAACTATTTTATTAACGTCATTTATGGGCAATAATATTCCTAAATTTTATATA
Organism: Bacillota bacterium; assembly: GCA_032907345.1. GTDB lineage: Bacteria > Bacillota > Clostridia > Clostridiales > Clostridiaceae > JAJBWD01. The sequence continues at coordinate 15,725 of JAJBWD010000158.1, forward strand.
CAGTATACTTCTAAAAATGATATAATTTTAGTAGTATACTGTATTTTTATTTGGGGGGATAAAAATGAAAAAAAGTATAACTATTATAATCCTGATTGTTTGTATGTCAGCATTGTCTTTTTCAATAGGGAAAAATTGGAAAAAGGATGATTCTTTCAGCATGGCAGTTCAGGAATATCTGGAGAATAGAGAAGATTTTCTGGTTAAAAGTTATCAGCCGCTGGATATAAATGCTAAGTATCCTGATATGGGCATAGTCAGTGATGATTTAAAATCCTACGATGTGTATTTACTTGGCGGGAATAAGGAATATAAGATTAATGGTGATATGGAAAGTTTCTTTATAAAATATTTTGTTGAAAAGCAGGGAGTTAAAAATATTGTTTTAGATATTCCATTTAGTGTTTCAGTGAATTTAAATAAATATATACAAACCGGTGATACAAATTATATTAAATCCTTTAGTGAGTATATGCTTCTGTCCGGAGATTATAAAATAGAGTTAAACAGGAACTGGCAGCTGATAAAAAAATATTCAGATTCACTTTCAAAGGATAAAAAATTTAAAATTACAGGATTTAATATGAATGTTAATCCATATTATACCTCTTATATTATAAAGAATCTGTTAAAGGGGAAGAACATTGAAAGTATACCCAATTTAAAAAATTTAGAGGGATTAATCAAGGGAGATAAAGGAGATAAGGTAAACGAGCAGGATATAAAAAAGCTGAATGAAGCCGCGTTAAAGATTAAAAATGAAATAGAAAATGCAGGATACAAAACCATATTCAAAGATGATTATTTATCTCTCAGACTGCTTATAAACGAGCTGGAATCATCAACAAGGATCATCCTTAATAAGTATTCTAAGGATGTTATAGAAAAGCAGCAGCGAAGCTTTTTTAAAGAAAACTATGATTTATACAGTCCATCAAATACGGGAAAATACTTTGCAAGTTTGGATGTTGCAGATACAGTTAATAACAGTTTTAATGGTACTATATATAAAATAGGTATTCTTTATATAAAAAGCAATGGAGAAAATCCAATTATATATAACGATTTATTGCCCTATATTGATGACAATGATACGGCGGTAGCTTTTAAGACAAAAGGAAAATACTCTCCATTTAATTATGAAAATGTTACGATACTTTCAGATAAATATGACTCGGCAAATACAGCTAAGATATCAGATGATTTTAACCTGATTGTTGTAGTTAAAAGTGATAAAAAATAAGGCATAATATGCCTTATTTTGATGCTTCTTCAGTTTTAATTGAATCTTTAATCAAGGAGTTTAAGATATTAAACTCCTTTTCAGTTAAGTATCTCCACCTGCCTGGCTTTAAATTCCCTAATTTTATATTCATGATTCTTATTCTTTTAAGTCTCTTAACCTGGTATCCTAATTTCTCACACATTCTTCTTATCTGCCTGTTCAGACCTTCAGTGAGTATAATTCTAAATTGATTAATATCTTCTTTATATATACTGCAGGGCTTTGTTTTTCGCCCCAGTATATTAACTCCGCCGCCCATTTTATCTAAAAAATCCTGAGTAATTTCCTTATCTGTCCAAACCAAGTATTCTTTCTCATGGTTATTGCCTGCTCTTAATATCTTATTTACTATATCGCCGTCATTTGTAAGAAGTATAAGACCTTCTGAAGGTTTATCCAGCCTTCCTATGGGAAATATTCTCTCTTTATAATTTATAAAATCAATAATATTGCCCTTTACCTTATGCTCAGTGGTGGACACAATTCCAACTGGTTTATTTAAAGCTATATATACCTTCTTGTTCACTGAGGACAAAATTTTCCCATTAACAGATATTTTATCTTCCAGGCTTATCTTCATGCCAGTAACTGCAGATGTCCCATTTACATAGACTTTCCCATCTTCAATCAATTTATCTGCTTCTCTTCTGGAGCATATACCCTTGTCAGATATGAATTTGTTTAATCTTACTTTATTTTCGCTGTTCATTGTTTCCTCAATTTTCATATAAATTTAGCCGGGTAAGAAAACTGTATATAAAAAGTTATTTTATGAAATATGCAGTTTCCTCAAGTAATTAACATTATATCAATATGAATATTTTTAGTAAACTAAATTGAATAATAGAATTTAATATTTTAGATATATATTATATAATTAATTTATAATAATATGAAAATCAGGGGTGATATTGTGTTTAGAAGAATCAGGTATATATTAGCCTATATAATGCTTATCGGCGGCTCCCATTTAGCATATACCTTCTACGGAAACAGAAAACATTTATTATACTTCGCTTTTTCTATAATTCTTATTCTAAAAGCATTATTAGAATTTTTGAGATATTTTACTCATAGAGGAGTAAATAGTTATATAAATAAGCTGCTTAAGAAAAGAACAGTAGTAAGCTCCAGCATGCTTATATTATCTTTTGGAATGTTTTTTATCCTAAGTTTTTATTTTTATAAGTATTTTATAAGTGCTCCGCTGGTAATAGAAGGCTGGAGGGCATTATTGACAAAGACAGTAGAAATAGTTGACTTATCA
>JAJBWD010000159.1:0-24536 GCA_032907345.1 Bacillota bacterium
AAAATTGAGGAATCTCTTCAGGTTTTTAAAAAAATATATAGTGATTTGTACTTATCAAGTTGAATTCATATAAATTATAATGTATACTTTATATGAAATAAAAATATGTGCTAGGGGTGCCACTGGCTGAGAAATGATTTATATCATTAACCCTTCAACCTGATCTGGTTAATACCAGCGTAGGAAAGCGAAACCTAGGCATTCTTTATTGGGTGTCTTTTTTTTGTGGCCGAATGCACAGAATGGAGGAATTATGGAAAATTTAAAAACAGTTTTTGCAAGCAAAACAGCTGTATTTGCACTGCTTGCTCTTTTAATCTTTGTATTTGCATTCATAAAGATTAAAAAGATTAAATTTACACCAAAGCTTATTGCAATGGTAGGACTGGCTGTTGCCTTATCGACAGTTCTTGGTATATTAAAAATATACAAGATGCCTGAGGGGGGAAGCATAACTCTTGGAAGCATGGTCCCGGTTATACTTATGGGTATATTTTATGGACCTGAAGTTGGTTTCTTAACAGGATTTTTAGTAGGACTAATGAATCTGCTTATTGACCCTTATATACTTACACCGGTGCAGGTATTATTTGATTATCCTCTGCCTTATATGGCATTAGGGCTTGCTGGATACTTCAAAAGCAATAAATATGTAGGAACAGTAGTTGGAATTCTGGGAAGATATATATTCCATATTTTATCAGGAGTTATATTCTTTTCTTCATATGCAGGAAATCAGAATCCAATTATCTATTCAGCTATCTATAACATTACTTATTTAGGACCGGATGCATTAGTTTGCTTTGTTATAATGTCCGTTCTTCCTATTAAAATACTGGCCAAAAGCGCAGCATAAAAAAGAGCCATTATGGCTCTTTTTTGTTTAATAATATATTTACAGTTTAACTTTATTTAAGAAATTATTAACTAAATCTTCATAATCTGCAGTTTCCAGAAGATATTCTTCTAATTGTCCCTTTTCCAGGCTTTCAGTTAAGTCCAAATCTATTGGAAGCTCCTGAAGAAGCTCTGCTCCAAGTTCCTCTGCCTGCTCCCCTGCATCCTTTTTGCTGAATATCTTTATTTTTCTATCACAATTATCACATTTAACATAGGACATGTTTTCCACAACACCCAGAACCTTAATATTAAGCTTATGGCACATGATAACAACCTTTTTAACAATCATAGTTACCATATCCTGAGGAATTGATGCTATAACCATGCCATCTACAGGAAGGCTTTGCATAACGGTTAATGCTATATCTCCTGTTCCCGGAGGCATATCTATAAGAAGGAAATCAAGATCATCCCACTTTGTATCAGTGTACATCTGATTTAAAACTCCTGTAATTAAAGGTCCCCTCCATATAACCGGCTGATCCTCTTCCTCAGTTAAAAGGTTTAGGGATATAACCTTAATTCCTGATTTTGTTTCAACCGGAATAAATTCTACTTCTTCACTGCCTGGAATATTGATCATCTCAGCTCTTTTTTCTGATACTCCAAGGATTCTGGGCATGGATGGTCCTGTAACATCTCCATCTAAGACTCCCACACTGAAACCCATGGCCTTAAGCTTAACTGCCAGAATTCCGGTTACAGTGGATTTTCCTACTCCGCCTTTTCCGCTGATTACTCCTATTATATTTTTAATTTTTCCATACTTAGGGAAAACCTTGGAACAACTTTCCTTACTTTTACATTCTCCCTTGCTTGAACAGCTATCACAATTACTCATTTTATCCTCCTTAAGTTTAAATAAATGTTACTCATACCTTAATGCATCTATGGGGTTTAGAGCTGCTGCTTTTCTTGCGGGGTAAATTCCGAAGAATATACCTACAGCAGATGAAAATAAAATAGTTCCTATAATTACACCAATGGATAAACTTGGGGTAATATGTGCAAATCTTCCAATCAGACTGGCACCTGATATTCCTGCAAGCATACCTATTATGCCACCGATTAAAGATATTATTACTGACTCTGTCAAAAATTGAACCATAATCGTTCCCGTGGTTGCTCCAATTGCCTTTCTAATTCCTATTTCTCTGGTTCTTTCTGTAACTGAGACCAGCATTATATTCATAACTCCAATTCCACCTACTAATAGGGAAATAGCAGCAACAGCACTTATAAAAGCTGTAAATATTGATAAAACCTTATTAACCTGATCCAGCTGCTTTAAAGTATTCTCCAGGGAATAAATTTCTTTTCCCCTGTTATTATGTCTGCTTTCGATTATGTTTTTTGCTCCAAAGCCAGCAGTTTCCAGGTTTTCTTTTTTATCTGCAATAATATAGGCTGAATCAATTTTATAATCCGTAGGAAAAAGCTGCTGAAAAAACAAAATAGGAACGCTGACAAAGGCTGGTATATTATCACTTTTCCCTCCAAATATACCCATGGAAGATTTCGTTACCCCCACAATTACTGCCTTTTTAGGAGATCCGGAGGCCCCTACCATTAAAGTTTTCCCAACTACATCAGCGTAACCAAACATGGACTTAGCAGCATCCTCATCAATTACCGCAACTGCCATGCCATTTTCTGTCTCTCTCTGATTAAAAAATCTGCCGTATACGAATTCATAATTTTCTATATATCTGAAATCTTCAGTTCCTCCCATAATAATTGCCCTTTTAGCCTTGTTTTCAGATACTGCTGTACCTGACTTTTGAGCAACAGGAGAAATGTATTTAACATTATCCACCCTTTCTTTAATCTGCTTTATATCCTCTAAAGTTAAGTAGTCAGAGTAAGCTGCCTTAGACTGATCCACCTGAATACTGAGAGATGCAGAACCTATCTTTTCAAATTCTGAGGTTATGGTGTTTTTTCCTCCCTGACCTAAAGATACAATAGTTATAACTGAACTGATTCCTATTATTATACCCAGCATTGTGAGAAAAGACCTCATTTTATTTGATATTATACTATCCAGTGCTATTTTAAAATTTTCTATTAAATTCATATAAGCCTCCCTCAGGCAAGAATAATTCTGTCTTTAACTGCTGTATCCAGAAGTATCTCGCCGTCTTTGAAGGTAACTATCCTTTTGGAATGCTTTGCTATGTCAGCCTCATGAGTTACCATGATAATAGTTTTACCTTCCTTGTTTAAGCTTTGAAATATCCTCATAATATCCACGGATGACTTTGTATCCAGGTTTCCTGTAGGCTCATCTGCCATAATTACCGCAGGGTCATTAACTATTGCCCTGGCTATAGCTACTCTTTGCTTTTGTCCTCCGCTGATTTCATTTGGCTTATGCTTAAGCCAGTCAGACAGGCCTACCTTATCCAGAGCTGATTTTGCTGATTGTTTTCTTGTTTTCAAAGGAATCCCGGCATAAATCATGGGCAGCTCTACATTTTCCAGAATATTGAGCCTGGGCAGCAGATTAAAGGCCTGAAATACAAAGCCAATTTCCTTGTTTCTAATAAGAGCCAGTTCCTTGTCATTTAAAGTAGATACGTCCTGGCCGTTTAAAAAGTATTTTCCGCTGCTCATTCTGTCCAGGCAGCCTAATATATTCATAAGAGTTGACTTGCCTGAGCCGGATGGACCCATTATTGAAGTAAACTCTCCCTTTTCAACATTTAAATTTATTCCTTTCAGCGCAGTAAATTTTATCTTACCTGTATCATAGGTTTTACATACATCCTTGATTTCTATAACCATTACTTTCCATCTCCGTTTTCTAAAGTAACGGCTGTGCCATTTTCTATTGAGGCAGTTGGGTTTAAGATAACAATATCCTTTTCCTTTAACCCCTCTTTAACTTCTGCTTCTGCATCTGACTGAACTCCAAGAGTAACCTTTTTTTTCACTGCTTTTCCATTCTCATAAATAAATACAAAGCTCAAGCCATCCTTATCTGTAACTATGCTTTCTCCTGGTATCTTAAGCACATTTTTTGCTGAACCCGTTAATATATCCACATCAACGTCAAAATCCACCTTTAAGTCCGGTGAATTATCCAATATGTCAACATTTACTCCTAAATTTGTAGTCTGTCCGGAAGCTGAGACTGAGGTGGTGGCTGCCGGGTCAATTTCAGTAACACGCCCTTTGTATTCTTTATCTCTCAGCTTTACTGTGCTGCTCTGTCCAATCTTTATACTGTTTGTATCATATTTTGATACCTGAAGCTGTACATATAGCTTAGATAAATCCTGAACAACAACAGCTGCTGACATGGAATTTGGCATGGAATCATCTTTAATATTAAGCTCTGTAACCACTCCGGAATTTTTTACCTTTATTCCCTCATTAGCCTTATTAAGCTTATCCTTAGCTGAATCTAAGCTAAGCTTTGAAAGCGAAACTGAATTGTCTGCCTGCTGCAGCTTCTCTGAAGATACTTTGATCATTTTAGCTCTGTCTCCTGCAGCAGTCTCCAGCTGATTAGTTAAATCCTTAATTTTAACCTGATCAGTTGTCTTAGCTATTTGATTTTTTAAATCACTAATCTTTCTATCCTGATCATCTGCCTGTTTATTCTGGTTATATAAATCATTCCTTGCTAAAACAGCATTGTCATACTGAAGATTTAAAGTTTTCACCTGAAAATCCAGATCTGAGGTATCATAAGAAGCAATAACGTCTCCTGCTTTAACTTTATCTCCTACTTTAACGTTTACCTTTTTTATTTTAAGGCTTTGACTGAAGTATTCATCATTAATCTTTGATTTTACGGTTCCTGTAGTTGAAAGGTAAGAATCTATGTCCCCTAAGGCAGCCTCCTTTGTCTTCACCAGGTCAGCTGAAGTTTTTTTGCCTCTTAAACCTAAATATATAACAGAAGATATTGCAGCTATAATTATTACAGCCCATATTATCTTTTTTTTCATAATAATTCTCCTTAAAAATCCTTTGGTTTATTACCGGATGTGTATATATTATAAGTCCAAGTCCTGGTGTCATAGTTATATGTATCCCAGATATAGTATTTAACTTCATTTTTAGTATTTCTGTTATAAAATGTAATCTTACTCTTGTATAAATTCCTCATATATCCGCTGGTTTCAACTGTCATAACCACATTGCTGTTTTCATTCTGACTTGGATTCTCAATAAATACAGCTTCCTTTTGCTGTGAAGAAAGCTTATTTTTAAAATCACTTAATTCAACTGACAGGATATATTTTAATACATCTACATCATCATATATTTTAACTGAAAGAGATTTATAATTTCCTGTCTCTTTTTTATACTTGCTTATTGAATCCAGTATTGATTTGTAATAAATATTTTGAAAGTCTATTGGCTTCCTTGAGTTCCAGAAGTTTTTTATAATATCGTTATCCAATCTGCTGGAAACTGCGAAATATTGGCTGTCACTATATAGATTCCCATAATTTTTCTTATCTAAACCTGCAATGTAATTAAATTTATAAATTTTAGCTGGGCTTTCATAAAGTTCAATCACATAATCCGGAGCAAGTTCTGACTTTTTATCCGCTTTTTTTGCCTTTGATAATATATCATAAAGCTCTTTTATTGTATTCTTATCTGTTACAACAAAACGAAAGCCGTTATCCCTTGCATTCTGTATTACAACCTTTTCAATTTTACCCTGCTTTATATACTCAAAGCTGTCATTTTTAAGCCCCAGCTTAAGATATAAATTGTCCACAGTACTGCAGCTTGTTAAGAATAGGGATATCATAAGTATAAAGGAAACAAGTGCTGTTTTTTTCTTAAACAATATTTTTCCTCCTAGTCTGCCTTTTTAAATTTATCCAGATTGAACAAAAATATACCAATTAAGAAGGTAAATATGGAAATGAATTGAGATGTGGATAAAAATCCTATAAAGCCTCTTATGTCATCTCCTCTGAAAAATTCAATTATGAATCTGCCTACACTGTATATACATAAATATAATCCAAATACTCTTCCGTCCTTTTTATTTTTCTTAGCAAACCAGATAAGAAATAATCCCATAAGAACATCATAAACTGCACTGATAGGTTCAGTAGGTATAAGGTGAACATTATTAGGTGCATAAGGTGAATTTGTAAATTTAATGTAAAATGGAAGAGTTGTCTCTACTCCATAGCAGCAGCCTGCTAAGGTGCAGCCTATTCTTCCTATTCCCTGTGCTATGGCTACAGAAGGTATGGCCAGATCAAATATTTTAAGAAAATCCCATTTTTTATGTTTTGCATACAAGAAAACAGCTAAAGCTCCTCCGATTATTGAACCGTAAACTACAAATCCTTGTCCAAAATCCTTCAATAAGGCTGGATTTTTAATAATATCTTTAAGGTCTGTAATTAAATATAAAAGTTTCCCGCCTAAAACACCGGCCACAACTGCAAAAATCTCCATATTTAGAAGACTGTCTTCATCGTAGCCTCTTTTTTTGCCTCTATAGTTTAGTATGGTAACAGCGGTTATGATGCCTAATGCTATCATGGTGCCATATCCATAAATCGGTATATTAGATATCCTAAATAATTCTGGTCTCATTATATCCCTCCTATATTAAAAAGAGAAGCTTGCGCTTCTCAAACTACATATAAATTATAATACTATTAATTAATTAAATCAACATAATTGACCAGGGCCTCAAACATACCTCCGTAAGCTTCCTTGTAGTCCTTTTGATTTATAAAAAAGGACATTCTGGCAAATTCATTTCCTTTTGGAAGAAAATATTCATAGGCCAGAAAAGTATTGCCTTCAACATTTTCAATCTTATATCTGACTAATATGAAAGCTCTGTTTCCTATTTTTATATCATTAATTGAGTAATTTGATATCTTGTTTTGAGTCTTTGATATATTAGCACTATCCTTAAGGAAATCATAAATGTTTTTATTTAGTTTCCAAAGCTGAACCATTCCCTTTATTTTAGTGTCATTTGAGTAAAAGCTGCCGCTGTAGAGCACCTCGTCTCCAGCTATATCATCCTTCATAAATCCCCAGTCTGAGGGAAGAGAAAACTTAAGATGGCCATTTGCTTCCTTATAATTTATCAGTTTTTCAATATTATTAAAAAGAAGTGAGGCTTCTTTTATCTTATGACTGAATATTTCAGAGAAACCGATGAGTATTATTATAAGCCCTATTATTACAGCTGCCATTCCAATATTTTTTCTTCTTAAAAATATTACCCTCATGTTACTTTACTGGTACAACTATTGATTTGTTTTTAAAATCATAAAACATCATCCAGTAGCCATCTCCGCTGTCCGATCCATCCTCTGAAACCCAGGTAACAAATCCTGATCTGCCGCTGAAAGGCTGGCATCTTTTTTCATTTTCCCCGGGAATAGCATAATCTAAATATTTCAGTCTTCCTTCTTTATTAAACTTAAGACCAAATAAATAATAGCCATGGTCCTTAATGTATGTGAAATAATTAATAACCGGATAGTATATTACTGTGTATTTATTATAGTTATCACAGTTTATCATATCCTCTATGGATGTTACCGGAATTTTGTAAAATTTTATTCTATCAATTTCAGGGCATACCTTAACTTCTTCAAAATCAGATACTATATCCCTAAAAAATAAATATGCGGAATCTTCATCTATAATAAATTCATCTTTTTTGTTCTCAGCCTGAACTTCCGGCTCTCTTTCATGAACTTCCGGTTCTTCATTTTTTACTTCAGCTTCTGCCACAATATTTTCTTCTTTATTTCCCTCTATCTTTTCTTCATAGCTGTCAAATTCATTTTTTATTCTTTCGCCGCTGCCTGTATCTACTACCTGATAGCTTTTCCAATCTGCAATATTAGTGCTTAGAAATCCGCTCATAACAGATATAACAGATGGTTCCGTGCTTTTAATTACAGCTGCGCCAACTATTTCCTTCATTGGTATATTCATATTTCCGATATTATTTTCTCCATATTCTATTGATGTCTCGCATCTTCCGGTATCGTCTATGTTAAGTGTTCCTAAATTAACTATCTGCTTTTTACCCTTCTTGCCGCATATGAGCACCTGACAATATGGCTTCTTTTCTTTGCTTAGGTTTTGAACATAAAATGTTATTTTGCATTTATCGTTTTTATTTTCCAGTTTTGTATAGCCAGATGGCAGCTTATCCTGGGATAATGCAAAGTTTTTTTCGTCTTCCTGTAATATTATAAAATATCTGCTATAATTTTTCTGAGGCATAGTAATCCCTCCATATTAACATCATTCAATATAATATATGAGGGACATAAAAAAAAATTCTTAATTTATATTTTTAAATCACTTATTTTGTTTGAAAGCAAGGCAAATTCTTCAATTGAAAGGGTTTCTCCCCGCCTTTTGGGGTCAATACCAGATTCCTGCAGCACATTCATCAATTCTTCCTTAGAAAGTCCCATGGGCATTAAGGAATTTGAAAGTGTTTTTCTTCTCATATTAAAGGCTTCTCTTATAACCTTGAAAAAAAGGACTTCATCATTGACACTTACGCTTTTTTCTTTCCTTGGAACAAGTTTTATTACAGTTGAGCTAACCTTAGGAGATGGCATAAAAGAAGTAGGGGGAACCTCTCTGACCTTGGTAACATCGCAATAATACTTTACCATTAGAGTCAAAGCTCCGTAGTCCTTTGTACTTGGTGAAGCTGCTATCCTGTCTGCCACTTCCTTCTGTATCATGATGGTTATGGATAAAATATTGCTTTTCCCCTTAATCAGCTTTGTAATAATTGGGGTAGTTACATAATAAGGAAGGTTTGCCAGGATTTTTACCTCTTTATCTCCTATAATTTCATTCATGTCGCATTTCATAACATCTTCATTTATAATCTTTAAATTATTATAGTCCTTAAATTCATCTTTAAGAATTGGGATAAGCTTTTTATCCAGCTCAATTGCCGTTACGCTTTTTCCCTTATCTAAAAGAAGGCGGGTTAAGGCTCCAAACCCGGGGCCTATTTCAATTATTTCATCATGGGGATTTACGTCAGCTGAAATTACTATGTCTTCTAAAACAGTGTCATCTATAAGAAAATTCTGTCCTAAGCTTTTGGTAAACTTAAAGGAATTTTTTTTAAGCAGCTCTATGGTCTTTTCTCTATTCATTTATTTCCTCCTCCAGTTTCTTAACTCCAGTTGTAAATTCTTCTCTTAATATGCCAAAATCATTAAGCTTTGAAAGAAAGGATGCGGCATTTGAATATCCTATCCCTAATATTTTGCCCAAGTTTTCTCGTCTTACCTTGGATCTTGCATCACCTGTCAGCTTATTTTCTACCATATCAAAAAATGTAAACTCTTCTCTTTTTTCCTTCTCCACACATTTTGCTTTGGAAAGGGCCTCTATTATTGCCTCCTTTGAAGCATTTTCAACTCCAATATCCCCGTCTTTGTATCCATCTTTTCTTGATATGTAGGCATGTTTTACACCAGGAACTCTCTTTGCAATTATTCTTCTTATTTTTTCTCCTGCATAATCCGGATCAGTTAAAACTATAACTCCCTGACGCTTCTCAGCTTCTTTAATTTTCTCTATGGTTTTATTGTTTATTCCAAAGCCGGATACTGATATTACGCTGGCCTCTACTGCATTCTTTACAGCTGTAACATCGTCTCTTCCTTCAACTACTATTACTTCCTTAATCAATTACTTACCTCCTAAAGTGCCACCCAGTTCACTTTTCACATTTAATAAAATAAAAGTATTTATTTTTCAACGTTTCTAATTGAAACATTCTTTTCTATACATAATAAAAGAGAGCTAAGCTCTCTTTTATTTTAAGACATAAACATTTACGTAACGTACACCCCAGCTATAACACTGATTCAGTGTATTGAAATATAAGTCAAGCTTATATCCATTAATGGCTCCTCCTGTGTCCTGAGCTACAGCGAGCCCATAACCAGGAATATATAGTTTTGTGCCATAGGGTATAATTCTCGGGTCAACAGCTATTGTGCTGTATCCATATGGATCTCTCTTAGCATAAACTCCCGTTGCAGTTCTCCCATATCCTGGGCTGCTGGGACTTTTCCCACAGCTGGCAGCTGTATATGCACTTGTCTTAAACTTAAGGGTCCTGGTGTAATAAACCTGAGTGCCTCCTCTTGAAATCTTAAGTACTCCAAGGATTCCTTTATTAATAATCTTAGTAACCGGGTTTTTAGTAATAACCTCTGACAGTACTTTGTTTGAAACAATCTTGCCATCTTCATAAATTAATTTATGGGTTATTAGTTTTTCCCCTTTTTCACCATCCTGGACTACTTTATTTGTCCCTATTATAAGGGAACCGTCTGATTTATAGATTGTGGCATAATCAAGTTCCTTCTTTTCCTCCACAATTTTGGCATCAACTCTTACTATTTTAATACTAATGCCCTTTGATATTCCTGAGGTAAGCTGAGGTGATATTTTATCATCCTCACCAAGCTTAATTCCCTCTGCCAGGAGTAAATCCTTTACGTTATCTTCCGCAGATTTTAAGCTTAAGTTTTTTCCGTCTACCTGAACATATACATCTACTGCTTTTTTAATATTTATAATGTCTCCATTTTTAATCTTCCGGTCTAATTCAGGTGATGTTTTGTCTTTTGGTCCAACAACTATTTTTTGACTTTGAAGCACTTTAGATACGGTTGATTTAAAGGTAACTGCCTTTATTTCCTTACCGTCTAAATTAATTATAACTGTCTTTCTCATTCCAACTAAGGTTATTGTAATACTCAGAGCCAGGAGTACTCCCAGCAGAATGTTCTTTGGAATGTTATAAAAATAGTCTCTCGGGCCTCTTATTTTCCCTTCCATTTCTAAATACCTCCCTGTGCTGGAGTAAGCTATTAAGCTTTTCTCCTTTTGGCCTTAAATGCACTATTTGCATAAAAATAAAAAAATATAATTGCGTTCTTGGTCTTTGGGTTTTTTTAGAAATGAATATAAGTTATTTTACACTATTATTAAATATTTAGCAAGTTTTTAGCATTATTAGTAGTATATTCTTCCATTTCTCTGGTGTTCACTCCCTTTATATCTGATAATCTCTCTATTATGTACTTAATATAAGGTGAGTAATTTCGCTTTCCTCTAAAGGGTACAGGTGCCATGTAGGGGCAGTCAGTTTCTACTAATATTCTGTCAAATGGAACTATAGAGGCAGTATCAACTATTTTTTTTGCATTTTTAAATGTAACCACTCCCGTAAAGCCTATATAGTATCCAAGTTTTAAACATTCCCTTGCAATTTCCGGGCTTCCGGAAAAACAGTGGACAACTCCCTTTACATTCTTAAAGCTCTTCATTATTTCAAGAGCATCAGTGTAAGCATCTCTTATATGCAAAATAACAGGCAGCTTTACCTCTTCTGCCAGTTCCATCTGCCTGATAAATGCTTTCTTCTGTATCTCCCTGGCTGGATTTTCTTCATAATAATAATCCAGGCCTATCTCTCCTATGGCACGAATCTTATTGAATTTTGCCATTTCTCTCAGTTTATCTATAACCTCTTCATTAATTATATTTGCAAATTCCGGATGTATTCCTACTGCACCGTAAAAGAAGTCATATTTCTCAGTAAGCTCCAGGGTTTTATAACTCCCCTCCAATGAAGCGCCGCAGTTTAAAACTACAGACACATTGTTTTCCTTAAGTGAATTTATTATTTCATCTCTGTCATTGTCAAACTCCTCATCATCATAATGAGCATGTGAATCGAATATCATGTTTCCTCCTAAAGCTTAATAAGTTCATATTCTCTGCTTCCAAGTCCTATTTTTTCTCCATGGGCAATTCCAGCTTCCCATTTTGTATCCTGGTAAATATGAGTAAATTTGTCATCGCCTTGCTTGAATTTTCCATCATTTAAAACTGACAGACTATTTGCACTGGCTTCATTCACCATATTAACTGAAGCAAAATCCAGTGCTACAGGGTTGAAAGACGCACAAATGCCTAAATCCGGAATAATCGCTGCATCATTATGTTCCCAGCAGTCACAGTTGGGTGATACATTCATTATGAAATTAACATGAAAGCTTGGTTTATCCTTAATGGCTGCATAGGCATATTCTGCTATTTTTTCATTTGCAGTATCTGCAGCTTCATTCCATACTACACTGGCAGCATTAAATCTGCATACTGCGATGCATTGTCCGCAGCCAACACATTTATCATAATCAATTTCAGCTTTATTATTTTCATCGAAGGAAATGGCATTTTGGGCACAGGTTTTAGCACATGTTTTACAGAAAACACAGTTTTCCTTATTTATCTTTGGTTTTGAGGCTGAATGCATCTCCAGCTTTCCTCCCCGAGAACCGGATCCCATTCCAAGATTCTTTAGAGCTCCTCCAAAGCCTGTCATATCATGTCCTTTAAAATGACTTAAAGATATTACAATATCTGCTTCTGCTATGGCTGTGCCTATTTTAGCAGTTTTACATCTGTCCAGGTTTATTTCTATTTCTCTATACTCTGTTCCTCTAAGTCCGTCAGCTATTATTACAGGGCAGCCAACAGCTAATGGATAAAATCCGTTTTCAAAAGCAGTATTTATATGATCTACAGCATTTGTTCTTTTTCCAGTGTAAAGGGTGTTTGAATCAGTAAGGAATGGAATTCCACCAAGTTTTTTTATTACAGATACTACTCTTTTCACATAGTTTGGTCTAATGTATGATAAATTCCCAGGCTCTCCAAAATGAATTTTAATTGCAACAAATTTATCTTTAAAATCAATTTTATCAATTCCGGAAGTCAAGATGAGTTTTTCTAGTTTATCCAGCATGTTAAGCCCTGGTTTTGTCCTCATATTAGTAAAGTATACTTTTGATTTTTCCATGTTTATCCTCCTAGATATTAATTATTAACTAACTTCCATTATAGCATACTAAAAATTATAAAGGTCTGAAACTGATATTTTTCAGATTAAAAATCGGTGAAAATTCGATATTTTTATCTAAAAATCAGTCAAAATGAAATTATGCAATTCTCTTGAATAAAATTAATGATTTTGGTGTACAATAGATTTATTAGGAATATGCATAGCTTATTATGCTGTTTTCTTTAGAAATGGAGGTATTATTAATGCAAGGTAAAGTTAAATGGTTCAATAGTCAAAAAGGATATGGTTTTATTACCGGAGATGATGGTAAGGACGTTTTCGTTCACTTTTCAGGTATATCATCAGAAGGTTTTAAGTCATTAGAGGAGGGTGAAGCAGTTTCCTATGAAGTCACCAGCGGTGATAAGGGAGAACAGGCCGTTAATGTTTCAAAAATATAATAGGAGCCATATGGCTCCTATCTCACTTCATTTCCAGTATCATATTTATCCGGCACAGTAACTACAGAGAGATTTTTTTCATCCTTGTCTGCTACTGCCAGTATCATCCCTTGGGACAGTTCTCCTCTTAGCTTTGCAGGCTTAAGATTTGCTACAAGTATTACTTTCTTGCCTACCAGTTCCTCCGGTTTATAGTAGTTTGCAATTCCGGATACTACCTGTCTTACTTCTCCGTCTAATTCTACCTTAAGCTTTAAAAGTTTTTTAGCTCCCTTAATACTCTCACAAGCTATAACTTTAACAACTCTTAAATCTACCTTGTCAAATTCCTCAATAGTTATTTCATCCTTAAGCTTTAGCGGTTCTTTTATGGATTTTAGTCTTATTTCCTCCAGCTCTTTAAGCTTTTTATCCAGGTCTATTCTTGGGAATATAACATCTCCGCCGATTACCTTAGTTCCCGGAACAGTTCCGTTAAATGTGTTAACTGATTCATAGCTTATATTTTTAAAGTCAAACTGTTCAATTATTTTTTTGCTGGTAGTTGGAAGGAAAGGAGCAATTAGTACAGCAGCTATTCTCTCTGCCTCTGATAAATTGTATAAAACAGTTGCAAGTCTGCTTTTTTTACTTTCATCCCTTGCCAAAATCCAAGGTGTGGTTTCATCTATATATTTATTTGCTCTTCTTATCAATTCGAATATTCTGTCAAGAGCCTCCGGTATTTTAAGGTTATCAATTTCCAGTGAAACTCTGTCCCTGGTAGATACAGCCAGCTCAATAAGTGAATTATCTACAGCCTCTAAATCACCTGGATTGGGAATAATTCCATCAAAATACTTATTAATCATAGCAATGGTCCTGGATACTAAGTTTCCCAGGTCATTTGCCAGGTCTGAATTTATCTTCTTAATAAATATTTCATTATTGAATAATCCGTCGCTGCCAAAGGGAATCTCATGAAGCAGATAATATCTTACAGGATCTACTCCAAAATTATCTACAAGAACAACCGGATCCACCACATTTCCTTTTGATTTTGACATTTTCCCGCCGTCAACTAAAAGCCAGCCGTGACCAAATACCTGTTTTGGAAGAGGAAGTCCGAGTGCCATCAGCATAATAGGCCAGTATATGGTATGGAACCTTATTATATCCTTACCAACCAGCTGAACGTCAGCAGGCCAGAACTTTTTGAAAAGCTCACTTTCTGTATCTGTATAGCCTAAAGCAGTTATATAGTTAAGCAGCGCATCCAGCCATACATATACCACATGCTTTGGATCAAAGGTTACTGGAATCCCCCAGTCAAAGGTGGTTCTTGATACACATAAGTCCTGAAGTCCGGGCTTCAGGAAATTATTTATCATCTCATTTTTTCTTGACTCCGGCTGAATAAACTCAGGATGGGACTCAATATATTCAATAAGCTTTGGTGCATATTTTGACGTTTTAAAGAAGTATGCCTCCTCCTTTGCCTTTTCAACAGGTCTTCCGCAGTCAGGACACTTCCCCTCAACAGCCTGAGTTTCAGTCCAGAAGGATTCACAGGGTGTACAGTACCAGCCTTCATAGGAGCTTTTATATATATCTCCCTGCTCATAAAGCTTATTAAATATCTTTTGAACATTTTCTACGTGATAATCATCTGTAGTCCTGATGAATTTATCGTAGCTTATGTCCATCATCTTCCATAAATCCTTAATTCCTGCAACTATTCCATCCACGTATTCCTTTGGAGTAGTTCCCTTTTCTTCTGCTATTCTTTGAATCTTCTGGCCATGCTCATCTGTTCCTGTTAAAAACATGACATCATAGCCCTGAAGTCTTTTATATCTTGCCAGTGCATCAGCTGCTACTGTGGTATAGGTGTTTCCTATATGCAGGTTAGCTGATGGATAATAAATCGGTGTTGTGATGTAGAATCTTTTTTTTTCCATAAATACCTCCTTGTAAATAAAAAAGCCTCTATATGGAATCCATATAGAGGCGAAATAATCGCGTACCACCCTACTTCGTCTATACCTCACGGTATAAACCTTACTAAGTGACTAACATCACCCTGCAGTGTAACGTCTGCTTAACGTATTCTCCTAAATTATTCAGAGAATCTGCTCTCTGGGCCATCTTCGCTGTAATCCAATACGCCGATTTTCACCAAACTCAGCTCTCTATTGAATCAAATTACAGGTACTTTCCCCTTCATCGCATTAATAAAATTGTTAATTAATATATTAGTTTAATTTTTCCCTAATGTCAATATTTTATACTATTTTATTTCTCTATATCTTTTATTTATTTCTTTTAAGTCCTCCCAAAAGGGTTTCTTCTTGCTTTCATCTCTTAAAACTGCAGAGGGATGAAAAGTGGCTGTCATTAAAAAGCCATTTCTTTCTATCCACTTTCCCCTGTCTCTTGTTATCCTGAATTCCTCACCAAAAATATATTTTAATGAGGTTGCTCCAAGGGCTACTATTATCTTGGGTTTCATTATTATAATCTGATTCCGGAGGTAGGGAAGACAAGCTTTCGCTTCTTCCTCCAGAGGTGTTCTGTTTTGCGGAGGCCTGCATTTTAATATGTTGCATATATAGTAATCCCTGTCCCTTTTTAAATCCAGGGCTGAAAGTCCCTTTTCCAGAAGCTGTCCTGCTTTTCCTACAAAAGGCCTGCCTGACATATCCTCATCATAGCCAGGAGCTTCACCGATAAAAACCAGCTTTCCCCTGATGTTGCCTTCACCAAATACCATGTTATTTCTTGTATCCCCCAGCGGGCATTTTCTGCAGCTGCTGCAGGTTTCATATAATTCCTTTAAACTAAGCATATGAATTCCCCCAAACACTTAAATTATATCACAAATTATTAAAAAAAATTAACATAACAGACTTCATAAATATATATTAATATAGTAAATTCAAAATTTAATCTTTCAATATTTATAAGGAGGATATTAATGAAAAGACTTAGCAAACTACTGACGGTTTTACTAAGCGTATTATTCTTAACCATGATTACCCCCCTGTCAATGTTAAAACCTGTTTTAGTCAGTGCAGAGGTTTTGGCAAAGCAAAGCAACAAGGAGGACCTGGTAAAGGCAATTACAGGCACTGAAGTTACTGCATCCAACATTATTTACAAGGGAAATCCTGCACAGGGCGCTGTTTTCAGCGGAGCTGCTTTCCTGCCCTTTTCAGATGGAATCATTCTAAGTACAGGAAAGGCAGCTTCAGTATTTTGTCCGGCAAGTATTCATCTTGGTACAGCTTTTGGAAACATTGGTGACCCGGATTTGACAGCCATATATCAGAAAAGCGGCTTTACCGGAGCAACGCAGGATGCTGTAAGCCTTCAGTTTACAGTTACACCTACTTCTGATAAGCTTTCCTTCAGATATATTTTTGCCTCTGAAGAGTATAATCAGGATATGCAGTATAATGACGTTTTCGCTCTTTTTGTTGGAGGGAAAAATATAGCAATGCTTCCGGGAACTGCTACTCCAGTTACAATAAATAGTACAAGAGGAACTTCTTATCATATAAATAATTCCACAGGAACATCTCTGGGATTTTTAGGTTATACAAAGGAATTAACCTGCGAGGCTGAAGTAACGCCAAATGTTCCTGTGACAATAAAGCTGGCCATAGCAGATTCCGGGGATAGTTCATTTGATTCAGCAGTATTTATTAAAGCTGAAAGCATTCATTTTGTTCCTGCTAAAGCTCCTGTTCTTCGTGATATCACCCTGGAAGCTAATATTGGTGAGACTATAAAAGCTACCAGTGATAAAGACGGCATGCTTTACCTGGTACCAAAAGGAATCTATAATGATATGGCTTCCCTGGAAGCTGCAGCTCTTATAAAGGCTGCCTGCAGTGCCGATAAGCCAGGCTCATTAAGTACAGAAGGCCTGATGGCAGGTACCTGCCAGGTATATGCTGCAGATAATTCCGGCCTCATATCTGCCCCTTCAAAGGACGTAATTCTGAAATCTTTAGATACTATTCCTCCGGCCTTCAGTGTTTCAGGAAATCCAGCAAACTGGACCAACAAGGATGTAATCCTGAAAATTTCGGCATCAGATGAAGGCTCCGGATTAAATAAAAATGGAGCTTACAGCTTCGATGGCGGAAAAACCTGGACAAAAGAAAATTCAAAAACATTTAAAGCAAACGGTACAATAGTAATTAAAATCAGAGATAATGCAGGAAATACAGCCTCTAAAGAAATAGTCATAGATAAAATAGATAAGGTTGCTCCTGTAATTGCTATAAATCCGTATACCACATCAAAAACAGATAAAAGTATTATAGTTACAGCATCCACAAATGAAGGAACATTAAATGTGTATTCTCATACATTTACTAAAAACGGCAGCTTTAGCTTCATAGCAACAGATAAGGCCGGAAATAAAACCACTAAGACTGTGACTATTAAAAATATTGTATCCACCCTGCCAAAAACCGGTTCAGTTATTGATTCCAGCTTATTATTTATCCTTGGAGCCTTTATAACTTTACTTGGTGTATTTCTTGTAAGAAGAAAGCAAGCATGAAATTGCATATAACTTAGGACTGCCTCCTTACTTCTTCTTTCCGTAAAAAATCCTCCTTCTGTTCTTATTGAATTTACAGAAGGAGGATTATCTTATATACTATATTGTTTTTCTAGTTAATCTTCTCACAAAGATGAGCTCCCTTTTTAACTATTATCAGGTACATAATAAGGTCAAATACCACTGTTACAGCTATTGTAACCATAAGTATTGTCTTTATCTCCAGGCTAAGTTTAAACAAGAGGAAAACCATGCCTCCTATTATAGCTGCTCCGCCGAACATGGCAATCATTCCATTTACATTCTGTTTAACTGCCTTTTGCTCAGAATCCCATTTAAGCTTAGGATTAATAAGGTCTATTATTATACCAAGCAGATTAGGATACAATACTGCCACCGGAGATATTATAAGCATTATGAGAAGAGTTACGATGCTTAATCTTAATACTATTTCTCCAACTATAAACACCAGCAGAACTCCTATATAACTTATGAAAACTCCGCTGAAAACTTTTGCCATAATCTGAGTTTTATAGGAAAGAGGAATGTATTTATTCACATAGAAATATTTTCCTTCTCTTGAAATGGCAGTTGATGATATAACATTGGAAGATGAAATAAATATCATAAATCCAAATACTCCTAAAAGGATATAAGTTATTGCCTCATTACTGTTTACTGAAGTTCTTAATGCTGTGAATGAATTCATGGCATTCTTATCAGTAAGTAATGGGATAAGAATAAATACAGGCCACAGGAAATTCATTAATATACAGTTTAGGAAATATATACTGGTTCTAAAGAGAAGTCTGATCTCTTTCCAGAAATAAGATATAAACGGAGAACCGGATACTACTTCTCTTCTCATTTTCTCTTTAGTCATTTTTATTCTTTTAGATGGAGCCTCAGTTATTCCTATAACTCCTTTAATATAAAGTTCATTTCCCAAAATTACAAAAACTGCGAATATTAATATACTTATTCCAAGAAAAATAAGCAGGTTAAGTATCCCTTTGAAATTGGCCGAGTTTAGAAGAGCTAAGCTGCCAAACTTTGAAAGTGGAAATATCTTTGCAGTTAAATTAATAATAGAGTTCTTATTAGTAAGAAGTGCTACCATATCCTGAGGATTTTCCATGCTTACAGCTTTATTTTGAGTGTAGAAATTTATTCCAAGTATTAAAAATATCCCGAATATTCCTCCCAGTACCTTTGTGAATTCCTTATGTTTTCCTAAATTGGTAAACCTCATTATAATAATATTTATTATTGAAGCCATAACCAGCGGAATAATAGGAAGTACTAAAAAGATTACAAGTGAGTATATTATAAATAAAATTCCAGCCTTGTCCTCAATTCCATAGCTTAATACTACCGGAAGGTAAAATATTATAATTATTAAATATTCATAAAACATGGCAATAAAAAGCTTAGCAGATAATATGTTTGATGGTTTCAGCGGCAGCGGCAGCAAAAATTCTATTTCTGTGGAGAAATAAAATATATTTAAAACCATGAATATTCCAAATACAAATACTGTAAATGATATGGCAGACAGTGCTATGCTTAGTATTGATATTTCAGCCCCTATAGCCTTAAGAGCAGGAAATACAGTTCTTACTCCAAAAAAAAGACTGACAGACAGGGGCAAAAATGATGCTAATATAAGTATTGACAGCAGCAGCGCTTTTATTTTCTTGTTTTTTCCTTCTACCTGAAGCAGCCCTCCGCCATTTTTAAATAAAATCCTGGTTAATTTAAACATACTACTCATTTTCAGTCATCCTCAGGAACATATTTTCCAATGAATCGCTGCCTTTAAAGTGCTCCTTCATTTCTTCCATAGTTCCGCAAAATAGTATCTTTCCTTTATTAATTACTGCGATTCTGTCGCATATCTTTTCTGCTACTTCCAGTATATGAGTTGAAAAGAAAACAGCTTTGCCGCTGTCTGCATGATTTCTCATCATTTCTTTTAATATAAATGATGCCTTAGGATCCAGTCCAGTCATAGGTTCGTCCAAAATCCAAATGGAAGGATTGTGAAGAAGAGCTCCCATAAGAACAATTTTTTGTCTCATACCATGAGAATAACTTTGAATCTGATCAGACAGAGCATCCTTTATCTCAAATTTCTCTCCCAGATAATCTATCTTTTTTAATCTTTCTTCCCTGCTGACATTATAGATATCTCCCATAAAGTTAAGATATTCCATTCCTTTAAGCTTTAAAAACATATCCGGATTATCAGGTACAAATCCAAACTGCCTTTTTGCTTCCAGTGGATTTTCATTAATATTTACTCCATTAAGCTTTATATTTCCGCTGTCTGCTTTTAATATCCCAGTTATCATCTTTATAGTTGTGGTTTTTCCTGCACCATTTGGTCCTAAGAAGCCGAATATTTCACCGTCATTAATAGTAAGAGAAACGTCATCTACTGCTTTAATCTTACCATTATAACTTTTGTTTACATTAATAAGTTCAATCATAATTACACTCCTAATGTTAAAATTTGGTCTTAATACAATTAATATAACATAATATTACAGTAAAATAAAGTAATTACCACTGCAATTAATTGAGTAAATATTGCTGCAATTATGGCATGCCTGGATTTCTTTGCTTTTATTCCCCCAATGTATACAGTCAAGGTATAAAATATAGTCTCAGTACTTCCCATAATAAGAGCGGCCATAATTCCAATTCTGCTGTCCGGCCCTGCATTTTTCAGGATTTCAGTAAAAACACCTAACGAACCGCTGCCGGACAGAGGTTTTATAATTATAAGCGGAAGAAGCTGTGGCGGAAAATTTAGTTTATAAAAAATTGGAGTTAGTGCTTTAGTAATAAATTCAAGCAGTCTGGAATCAGAAAATACCTTATAAGCTAAAATCATGGCAAGAATCGGAGGGAAAACCCTATATGACAGCTTAAGCCCATCCACCGCCCCCTGAATAAACACATGATATATATTTACTTTTTTAATAATCCCGTAAAGAATAACAAATGAAAATATTATACCTATAAGAGAAGCTTCAATATACGCCATAAATCCCCCTAAAAAAATTTCTCTAAGATCTTGGTTATAGCTGCTCCAATAACAGCGGTTATAGCTGATATTATAATTATAGGAACAATTACCGCAGATGGAATCTTTGAGCCTAAAGCTGCCCTTATTGATATTATGGTTGTAGGTATCAGCTGAATGGCAGCAGCATTTAAAACAAGAAAAAGTACCATATCATCTGACAGCTCATCTTTATTTTTATTTGTAATTTCCATCTCCTCCATGGCTTTAATTCCAAGAGGAGTGGCTGCATTACCAAGTCCCAGCATATTTGCTGTCAGGTTCAGTGATATATACTCTAATGCTTTGCTGTTTATGTTTTTAAACAGCCTCTTTATAACCGGCTTAATAAGCCCTGATAAAAAAGAGTTCAGGCCGCTTTCCTCTGCTATTTTAATTATTCCGCTCCATATGCAGAGTATGCCGCACAGCTCAATTACAAGCTTAACCGAATAAGTTCCTGAATCTAAAATTGTTTTTGAAACTGCTCCACCGTTTCCTGATAATATACCAAATATAATTCCAAAAAAAATAAGAAAAAACCAAATATAATTAATCATAAATACCTCTATAATTTACTACAGTATAATTATATGTATTGAATTTACAGATTAAATCTGATAACATACTAAAGGAATACAATTTAGGAGGAAACTATGGAAAACAGTAATTTAGAACAGGCAAAATCAGATATCGAAGAGGCACTATCCGCCATCGACTCCATAATGGAGGAGTTAAATCAGAATAATGAAAAGAAAGTTATTAAGGAAAGATTTTTAGAGCTTACAGAAAAGCTGGATCATATAGAACAGGTATTAAAAGAAGAAGGAATATTAGAGTAAAAAAAATCGACTGAGGTCGATTTTTATTTTTGAGAAATATCTAATATATTTCCGGATATCCGGTTATATCCTGAATTTCATCATATAAGCCTTTCAGCTTTCTATATATATTTTTGTAAACTCTGGTATATAAATCTCTGTATATTTGTACATTTTTAATGTCAGGTTTAAAAACCTTTTTATAGTGAATCATATTTTCTGCAGCTTCTTTAAAATCCTTGTAAACTCCTAAAGCTACAAAGGCGTTTATTGCAGCTCCCAGGCCTGAGGTTTCATAAGTTTTTTCTTTATATACATTTCTTCCGAACATGTCAGCAGTAATCTGACATATGGCATCACTTTGAGAACCTCCGCCGGAGACAAATATTTTTTCAATTTTTATTCCTGTTTTTTTCTCCAGTTTTTCTACTCCGTCAATGAGAGAGTAGTTAATCCCTTCGATTATTGCCTTATACAGGTGAGCCCTTGTATGTACATCTCCAAAGCCTATAACCGAGCCTTTGGCCGTTGGAAGCTTATGAGACGCTCCCCAGAATGGCTGAAGAATAAGTCCCTGACATCCGGGAGGTATGGTATCTAAGGTTTTATTGAGTATTTCTTCAGGTGCTATGTTTCTTTCTGAGGCTATAAGCATTTCTCTTTGAGCAAACTCCCTTTTAAACCAGCTTATCATCCAGTATCCTCTCATTATTTCAATTTCAGGATTATAGCAGTCCTTAATAATTGAAGGATATGATGGGAAAAACCTGATAGGCTCAATATATTTTCTGGTTGTTGTCTGTGCTGTTGCTGTAGTTCCGAAGCTTAAGTTTACTGATGTTTCATCAATACAGCCGGTTCCTAAGGTTTCACATCCCTTGTCAGAACCGCAGGCAATAAGTTTTAAATCAGTACCTATTCCAGTCTCTTCTGATGCCTTATATGAAATATTTCCTATAACATCTCCAGGGCTGACTAAATCAGGCAGCTTTTCCCTTCCAATTCCAAACATGCCATACCTGTACACTTTAAATGATCTGGGCCAGCTTTTTTTCTTATATTGAAAAGGAATATGCCCGATTTGATTTGCATAGGAATCCACCATTTTCCCTGTCAGCTTATATGTAAGATATCCTGATAAAAGCATAACCTTATAGGTTTTATCCCAAATTTCCTTTTCATTTTCTTTTACCCAATTGGCCTTGGACTTTCTTCTGATTATTTCTACAGTACTTTTCATCCCTACTATATTAAATTTGGCACTTTCAATGGCAGGTACAGGATCTTCACATTTTGCCATTCTCTGATCCAGCCATAATATGGCAGGCCTTAATGGGCTGCCCTCCTTATCTAAAAATACAACTGTATCCCTTTGAGTTGTTAATGAAACTCCAATAATTCTGCTGAAATTTTCAGGATGTTCTTCTTTTAATGATTTTACAGCTTTACATAAACTATTCCAATAAAGCAGCGGATCCTGCTCAGCATAGCCGGGCTCCTTTGAGAAATATGGTTCGAATTGTATCTTTTCTATATTTAAAAGATCTCCGGATTTATTAAACAGCATGGCTCTAAAACTTTGAGTCCCGCAGTCCAATGACAGAATAAGACCATCTGGCATAATATTTCCTCCTAATATAATCTACCTCAATTATATCACTAGGATGATAAGGTATACACCTCCAGCTTATAAAATAATTCCGAGTAACATATTTAATATTTAAAAAATATATTCATTTTTATACGCACTATTTACATTTCTTGGTATAATTAATATGGGGTGTTAGAATGAAACTGTTTTTAATATTTATTTCTTTTGTTCTTGGGTTAATTCAAAGCAAGAAAATATCAGGCAGGATTGTAAATAAAAATTCAGCTTATTTCTGTTATTTTATTATTGAAACAGCAAAAATATTAATACCATATTCAATAAATTTATTATATATTAAAAACAATTCATTAATGATAACTTTAATATTAATTTCTCTAATATCCAGTAACATATATCCCTTAGTTCCCATTTACAGCTATGCACCTATAATCCCCTATTTTATAGGAAATTTTATTTTATCTCCTAAAGTGTTTACTATTTTGATTTTAATATACATATCTGCTTCATTTATTTTAAAGGAATACCTATCAGCATTTTTAATTGTATCAGCATTATCACCTTTTATTTATATTATAATAGAAAAGAGCATACCATTATTTATTTTTGGTATGCTCACAGCGGGCCTTTTTTATTTAAAATATTATTTCAGTAAGCTTTAGTTCCGTCAGCTTTCTGCATTTTCTTTAATCAAGCTTTTTATAGAAGAAATATCTTCCTTAGAAAGAGGCTTTTCGCTTTTATAGTTTTTAATCAGATTAGTAAGGTTTGACAGCTTAACCAGCCTTAGCTTTGTATTATTTGAACCTTCAATAAAATTTTTATCATTTGTCAGAACCAGGAAGTCAATTATAGGATACTTGTCCCCAAATATATCATTGAGTACGTCCCTATGCCTCTCCACCTGATCCTCCGGGTTTGATATCTCAATTATTTTTCTATTTTTTTCTTTTGTCCATTTTCCATCCTCTGCAATTTTAATCTTAGTATTTTCTCCGGCGTAATGTTTTACTTCAATATTAAATATTCCGTTTTCCCCTATCAAAATGAAATCAAACTCCTGAAGTTTAAGCTGCAGATTTCTGTATAATAAGTATTCCTTATCTTCCTTTTTTAAAGCCTTAAGCTCTTTATATACAAGATTTTCTCCTGTTTTTCCTGATGCTATTATTTCATCCTCTATTTGATACTTTTTCCCTGAAAGCAGTATATAGTCAACTAAAATTATAAGGAAAAAAATCAGAGCTGCTGATAAGT
>JAJBWD010000160.1:0-13079 GCA_032907345.1 Bacillota bacterium
CCATGTGTACATCCAGGACAATAATGTGTAGGTACGTCAAGCAAAGCATCTGGTTTTTTAAATACAACTGCCATTATTTCGCACCTCCTATAATCTCTTTTACCTTACTATATATATCCTCCGGTTCCGGAATCATTCCGCCAGTTCTGCCGTAGAAATCCACCGGACATCTGCCATTAGCTGCTAATTTAACATCGTATACCATCTGTCCGCAGCTCATCTCAACTGACAGGTATCCATGTTTTGTCATATTAACTGTCTTTTCAAATGCTTCAAAGGGGAATGGCCACAGGGTAATTGGTCTAATAAGTCCTAAATTTATTCCATCCTTTTCTGCTTCTTTAATAACATTTTTGCATATTCTAGATGTGGTTCCATAAGCTACAATTATCAAATCATTTTCTCTGTCGCATTTATAAAGCTCATATCTTACTTCTTTTTCTTTCATCAAAGCATATTTCTTCTGAAGCTTTATATTATGTTCCTCAAGAAGCTCTGACTGGAGATATAATGAATTTATTACATTATGAGTTTTTCTTCCGTTCAGGCCATTTGCTGCCCAATCTTTAGATGGTTCCTTTGGTTTTCTCTCTTTGAATTCTACCGGTTCCATCATCTGTCCTAACATTCCGTCACCCATAATCATGCATGGGTTCCTGTATTCATCCGCAATATCAAAAGCATCCTGAATAAGGTCAACCATTTCTTGAATTGAGGCTGGTGCCAGAACTGGCATTGAAAAATCACCATGTCCCCCTGCCTTTGTTGCCATGAAATAATCTGACTGTGCAGGCTGAATGCTGCCAAGGCCTGGACCTCCTCTTACTATATTTACAATAACGCAGGGAAGTTCAGCTCCTGCTATATATGATATTCCTTCCGATTTTAAACTTATTCCTGGAGAACTGGAGGATGTCATTGATCTGACTCCTGAACCTGCAGCACCGTACACCATGTTTATTGCTGCAATTTCGCTTTCAGCCTGTAAAAATACTCTGCCTATTTTTGGCATTTTTCTTGACATGTAAGCTGCCAATTCTGTTTGAGGTGTTATCGGATATCCAAAGAAACACCTGCAGTTAGCTCTTATGGCAGCTTCTCCTATGGCTTCATTACCCTTCATTAGGACTTTTTCTCCCATAATTAGACCTCCTTTATTTTTCTACTGTTATGACAACATCCGGACACATTCTTGCACAGGAAGCACATCCTATGCATTCCTTCATTTTTTCATCTGTAACCGTTGCAGGATGATAACCCTTAACATTTAGTTTTTCAGAATAGCTGATTATTTTTTTAGGGCAAACCTCTATGCAATTTCCGCATCCTTTACATCTGTCTTCTCTAAAAGTTACCTTTGGCATATTCTCCCTCCTCCAAGGTTTATTAATACATTAATTTATTTAAATTTAATGTAAACATTTTATTATAGAATGTATTATTACCGTCTCCATGGCGGCTTCATGAAAATATCAAGTCCATATAGTTCTCCTATAGTCTTTCCTTTAAGTTCTTCTAAAAAATCTTTCCTGCAGAGAGTATACTTATATGGAATGCCTGTCTTTTCAGATACTTCCCGGACTATTTTATCTCCATGTAATATATCCTCAATTTTTGTTTCATAGGATAAATTTGTATTTGAAACCAAGTGAGTTACTTTTAATCTGGAAACTCTTTCTACGCTCCTTAAATACTCTATTGTATCAACAGCAGATTCTGTCAGTGGCCTGTTATTATTTATTACAAAGTACATATCATAAGGTTCCTCTTTAAAATACCTGTTGTACTGTCCTAAAACCACAGCTCCCTGGTCATCCCCTCCTACATCCATGATAACCTGGTAGCTTTTATCATTAAATACTGCAAGCACCTCTGCGGGAACTACAGCCAGCTCTGCATTTGAAAACTTTTTATTTGACGCTATAAGCCTTATACCATTCTGCCTTAGAATATCCTCTACATCACGGCTGCAAAAATATGGATTTACTATATCTATGTCAGCCAAAACTACTTTTTCTCCTTTTTTCGCCAAGTCTAAAGCATAATTTATTGCAAATTCTGTTTTTCCGCTTCCAAAATGTCCTGTAAATATTTTTACTCTGCTCAAAAACTCACCGCCCTTAATAAATCTTTGCTGCCTCTTCACCTTTCAAAACTCTAAGTCCTCCCTGTGCCAAGGCTAAAAGCTCGTCCTCACCTGGATAAACTGCAATTTTTGATATGAATGAAACTCTGTCTGCCAAATCATCTGTAAACGTTTTATTATGAGCTATACCTCCTGTAAGAATTATGGAATCCACATCACCTTTAAGCACTGCAGCACATCCGCCTATTTCTTTAGCAATCTGATAAACTAAAGCATCATATATAAGCTTTGCATATTTGTCTTTTTCTTCAACCTTTTTTAATACTTCTCTGAAATCATTAGTTCCTAAGTATGAAACAAATCCGCCCTTGCCTTTTACCTTCTTAATCATCTGTTCTTTTGTATATTTGCCGCTGAAGCACATTCTGATCAGATCTCCAACCGGAAGTCCTCCCGATCTCTCTGGTGAAAAAGGGCCCTCCCCTTCTAATGCATTATTAACATCTACTACTTTCCCTTTTCTATGAGCTCCAACTGAGATGCCTCCGCCCAAATGAGCAACTATAAGATTCAAATCTTCGTAATTTTTTCCATTTTCTTTAGCATATCTTCTGGCAACTGCCTTTTGATTTAAGGCATGGAAAATACTTACCCTTTCTATTTCAGGCATGCCTGATATTCTGGCAATATCATCCAGTTCATCTACAACTACCGGATCAACTATATAAGCAGGGGCATTTGCCTGAATTGCTATTTCATGAGCCAGAACTCCTCCTAAATTGCAGGCATGCTCTCCCATAACTCCTATTTTCAAATCCTCCAGCATCCGGTCATTAACTTCATAAGTGCCACCCTCTATTGGCTTTGTAAGTCCTCCTCTTCCTACTACTGCGCTTAGCTCTTTTATATTAAACTTATTTTCTTCTAAAGTTTCTTCAATTACTTTTTTTCTAAAAGAATACTGATCAAATATAGTATCATATTTATCAATTTCCTCTGCAGTATGTCTCAGTGTTTTTTCAAAAACAGCCTTTTCATCTATGTAGACAGCTATTTTCGTTGAGGTTGAACCAGGGTTTATAACCAATATTTTAAATGACATTTTATTCCTCCTCTATTTAAGTCCATGGGCAGTAAGTGCAGCAAGTGCAATTGAATTCAGCTTTGATTCAAAGGAGTCAGCCCTGGATGTTAAAATAACCGGAGCTGCAGTTCCTACCACTATCCCGCCATTTTTGCAGTCTGAAGCATATGTAAATGCTTTATAAAATACATTTCCTGCCTCTATGTTAGGCATTAAAAATATGTCAGCTTTTCCCGCAACTTCACTTTTTATGTTTTTATGAGCTGCTGCTTCCTCTGACAGAGCATTATCCAAAGCCAAAGGGCCGTCAACTAAACAATTTTTAATCTGTCCCCTGTCATTCATCTTAGTCAGGATTGCAGCATCTATTGTTGCCTGCATATTAGGATTTACCACCTCTACAGCACATATAGGAGCTACCTTTGGTTTA
The DNA here is from genome assembly GCA_032907345.1 of Bacillota bacterium. Lineage (GTDB taxonomy): Bacteria > Bacillota > Clostridia > Clostridiales > Clostridiaceae > JAJBWD01. The sequence goes on from JAJBWD010000160.1 coordinate 3,601, forward strand.
TCAATTCCTATAGCTCTCGCCATAAGAACCGCATTGTTTAGTATATCTACTTTTGCATTTATGTCCGGTGCTATATTAAATGCTGCATCTGTCATAAACAGTAATCTGTCAAACTTCTCTGTTTCAAATACTGCCACGTGGCTCATCAGCTTTCCGGTTCGAAGTCCTTTCTCTTTATCAAGAACTGCCCTTAAAAAGCTGGCAGTATCAATAAGACCTTTCATTACCATATCTGCTTTTTTTGAGGATACAAGTTCCACAGCTTTTAAAGCTGCTGCTTTTGGATTCTTTTCATCTACTATCTGGTAATCCTGATCCTTCATATTAAGTTCATCTAATATCCTGAGTATTTTTTCTTTATCTCCAACTAAAACTGCATCTGCTATATTTTTTTCTTTCGCACCTTTTATTGCTTCCAGAACGGGTTTATCCTCTGCGCAGGCAACAGCTACTTTTTTAATTCCCAGCTGCTCCGCCTTTTTAAGCACATCATCAAAGCTTTTAATCATTAAAATCCACCTCTTCATCATATATTTTTGCTTTTTCAGTGCCGCCCAGCACTCTCTTTGCCCCCTGGTATAAAGACAGCATTTCATCTTCTCCAGGAACTATATATACTGGTGATATAAAATTAATGTAAACCTTTACTTTTTCCATAAGATACTCACTATAGGCTAATCCGCCTGTAAGTATTATTCCGTCCATCCTGCCTTTCAGCACAGTTGCCATAGCTGCTATATCTTTAGCTATCTGATATGCCATAGCATCAAATATAAGCCTGGCTTTTTCATCATTTTCTTCTGTTATTCTCCTGACTACTTCCCTGCCGTCATTTGTTCCAAGGTAGCCGGTGATTCCTCCTTCACCAACTAATTTTTTCTTAAGTTCTTTATATGTATAATTTCCGCTGAAAGCCATGTTAATTAACTGAACTGCAGGAAGTCCTCCCGTTCTGTCCGGAGAAAAAGGCCCCTCATCATTGGCTGAATTGGAATCAATTATCCTGCCGTTTTTAACTGCCGCAATGCTGGTTCCTCCGCCTAAATGTGCCGCAACAAAAGAAGTTTCCCTGTAATCCTTTGATATTTCCTTAGATACTTTTCTCACAACTGCTTTTATGTTTAAGGCATGTACCAGACTTTTTCTTTTTATCTCACAAATTCCTGATATTCTGGCTTCATCTTCATATTCATCTACAGATACAGGATCTGCAATAAAAGCTTTAACTCCGGATAACTTTGCGATTTCTCTGGCAAGTACTCCTCCCAGGTTGGATGCATGCTCCCCCTGATATCCTATTTTTAAATCTTCAATCATCTTATCTGTAACTTCATATGTTCCCCCAGGCATAGGCCGAAGTAATCCTCCTCTGCCAACGACTGCAGCTAAATCTTTTAATTCTATTCCTTTTTCTTCTAATGATTCTAATATTCCCTTAAGTCTCATTTCCTTTTGACTAAACACAGTTTCAAAGGATTTAATAGTTTCATTGCTGTAATTTATGTTTTTTGAAAATACTATTTCTCCATCTTTAAATAAGGATATTTTTGTACTTGTAGAACCTGGATTAATAGTTAAAATATAAGCTTTTCCCATAAAAACCTCCACGCATATATATTTTACTAATATATCAGTGGTATATGTATATTATACCAGAAAAGTATTCGAATTTTCAAGCAATTTAGACAAATGGTTCATATTTTTCAATTATTTTTTCAGAACACTTAATTCCGTCAACAGCTGCAGAAACTATTCCTCCTGCATAGCCGGCCCCTTCTCCGCAGGGGTAAAGTCCGGATAAAAGCAGGGCTTCCAGATTATCCTTTCTTATTATTCTAAGAGGGGCTGAAGTTCTTGTTTCAACTCCGGTAAGTACTGCATCAAATCTGTCAAAGCCTTTTATCTTTCTTCCAAAATCAATTGTTCCTTCAATTAAAGATTTTTTAACAGATTCCGGGAAGCATTTAGATAAATCAGTTAAATTATAGCCGCTGGTTACTGAGGGATATATTTCTCCAATTTTCAGGGAAGGCCTGCCTTCAATAAAATCACCTAACAGCTGAACCGGAGCCTGATATCCCCCTCCAGCAGCCTTAAATGCATTTTTTTCCATATCACGCTGAAATTCCATACCGGACAGCGGAGATAAAACATCAATATCATCTGAGGATATTGATGCTACTATGGCTGAATTTGCATTTACTCCATCTCTTTTATAGTAGCTCATTCCATTAACTGCAACAGAATTTTCTTCTGATGAGGCATTTACAACTACTCCCCCGGGGCACATGCAAAAGCTGTATACACCCTTATTGTAATTTTTACTTGTATAGGTAAGCTTATAATCTGCTGCTTTCAGCCTTTTGTGACCTGCAAAGGTTCCATATTGGCTTTCATCTATCATTCTTTGGGGGTGTTCTATCCTAAACCCTACAGCAAATGGCTTAAACTCCATTGCAATACTTTTTTTATATAACATTTCATAAGTATCCCTTGAACTGTGGCCTATTGCCAGGATAAGATTTTCACAGCTTATTGTTTCATCATTTACTCTTATTGAGGATATTCTTCCATTTTCAATATTAATGTCATTAAGTATAGAATTAAACCTTACTTCTCCCCCCAGCCTTATTATCTCTTTTCTCATATTTACCACAACATTTTTTAAAATATCTGTACCTATATGAGGCTTACCTGAATATATTATTTCTTCCGGAGCTCCGAATTTATGAAACCTGTCTAATATATAATCGCATCTGGAGTCTTTTATTCTGGTGGTCAGCTTTCCATCCGAATATGCACCTGCGCCGCCTTCACCAAATTGTACATTTGAGTTTACATCCAGTATTTTATTTTTCCAAAATAGCTTTACCTTCTTATCTCTTTCCTCTATAGCTTCTCCACGTTCTATTACAATTGGCCTATATCCATTTTCAGCCAGCATAAGGGCAGAAAACAGACCAGCCGGGCCCATTCCTGCAATTATCGGTCTTGCCTTCATTTTCTCAATTCCGTGAGGGACTGTTCCATCCCACCTTTTTTCCTCTAAAATCACGTCGCTGCTTCTAAGTTTTTTAACTAATTCTTCTTCATTTTTACAGTTTATTTCTACAGTATAGTTAAATTTTATATCTCTTTTTTTTCTGGCATCGATGGATTCTCTTAAAATTTTAAAATCAGAAATATTCTTTTCATTTATTTTTAACTTTTTTGCAGTCTTTTCTTTTAAGCATTCTATCTCTTCCTCTATTCCAAGTATTACGTTATTTATCCTAATGGGCATAATTTCCTCCTAAGGTAGATTTAACTTAAGATATTACTACCTTAAGTTAAATAATTAAAATATTTTATTTTTTTGTTAAATTCACTTTTATGTTTAATTCATCCTGATTAGGAGCACTTACCTCATCAGGTAAATTTTCCAGGGTACAAGATAATGTCTGATCTCCTTCTCCCTTTGCCTTTGACATATCAAGTACAAGTTTTAAATTGCTGTTATTTATTTTATTTATTACGCTCTCAAAACCCTGAAGGGTTATTTCTTTTGATGTTATCCCTAAGTTGTAAGTATATCCGCTGTCATTAACAACAGATATAGGAATACTGAATTTTTTGCTCATCATACTGTCTGCTTTAATTGTTACCGTTACTGTTCCATCTGAGTCCACAAAATGAATATTATCTCCGGTTTTCAGCTTAACTTTTAAAACTGCAGTATTTGTCTTTACTTTGCTGAGATCAATAGGTTCTGTGTCAATTTCAGTTACATTAACACTGGTTGATACATTAAATGCATATTTAACTTCTGCAGGATTTGAGGTTATGCTTACCAGATTAAGATTATTCCCAAGTTCTCCCGTGGTTTTAATATTTACCTTGGCTGTTTTGACTACATTTATAGGCACTGAAACATCAACATTTGAAGGTTTTATTGTTATATATTCATCACTTATGCTTTCGCCGTTTGCTTCTTTTGCAGTCAATGTTACCTTTTTATTTAAATCATAGGTGAAACTATCCAGCTTAACTGATGCCTCTGCATAGGCTACTTTATCTACATAGGTAGCAGCTCCGGAAACTACTACAGAGTCAGGCTTAGATACCGCAGAAAAATTCTCGAATCCATCCTTAACCTTGGTACTTAGTGATACTTTTACAGGCACGGTTTTCTCTACCACATCATCTAAATATAAAGTTATATAAAGATTATCCTTATTTAATATCTGTATATTATTTGGAGAAGATTTTAATATAACAGGAATCTTGTTTTCTCCCTTTTTTAATGCATAATAGCTTAAGTCAGCTACAATACTAAACTGATCTTTTTTTGAGGAGTATACCTCTGCTAAGGTTCCCTTAACAGATAAGGATACTGATAAGTCCTGATTGGGCAGAAGCGCCAGGTCAGATTCCTGGAGCCTGTCATCATTGACCAGCGTTACCGGAACATTCTTTATAACATAATCCATGGATGGATTTTCTGTATTTGATATATAAAGCCACAATACGAAGGCTGCTATGACACAAGTTATTTTGACAATAATTTCATTTTTCTTAGCCATTCAATCACCTGCTCCCTGTAAGTCTTCTTTTTATCCTGCCTCTTCTTCAGGATTCTGATTAAGATATCTTTCAGCTTCTCTTTGTCATAATTTCTGGTTAAACTTCCATTTACCGCCAGTGAAATAGTTCCTGTTTCTTCAGATACTACAACAACAATGCAGTCAGAATTTTCGGATATGCCCAGTGCTGCCCTGTGTCTGGTGCCTAAGCTTTTTGACAAGTCATCATGAGTTGTTAGAGGCAAAAAACATCCGGCTGCTGCAATCCTGTCATTTCTTATTATTACAGCTCCGTCATGGAGCGGAGTATTAACAACAAATATATTTTCTAAAAGTGCGGAAGATATGGCAGCGTCTATTTTAATTCCTGTAGTTACTATTTCAGCAAGTCCTGTTCTCTGCTCTATTACAATTAATGCTCCTGTTTTTAACTTCGACAGATTTGATGCTGCGTTTATTACTTCTCTCACTACAGAATCCATTTTTTCTTCATCATTTAATATATGGACTTCATTAAAGGTAGCCCTTCCTAAATGCTCCAAAACCCTTCTTATCTCCGGCTGGAATATTATAATTACAGACAAAACGCCTATAGTAAGCGTATTGCTTAATATCCAGTACAGCATATTAAGTCTTAAAAGGCTGCTGATGGGAATTAAAATCACAAGCAGCAGCATCCCTTTAAAAAGCTGCTCTGCCCTGGTTTCCTTCATCAGGTTATATGCTTTATAAAATATGTAGGATACTACCAAAATATCCAAAACTGAGAAAATACTCAAGCTCTTAATTGTATTTATTACCATGGTTACTGTTTCCAAATGATTCACTCCTTACATTTCGTCCATCAATAATAATTATACACCATAGTTTTTAATAGTAAAAATATTTTATTGAAGAATTTTTATTAATTAGTTAAAATATATTTAAAATAGCTTTATGTTAACTTTATAAAATAATATGTAATAAAATAAGGGGGGGATTTTTTTGAGAAAAGTTAATAAAAAATTTTTATTTCCCATAGTCGTTATAGTTATGGCATTAATACTTGCCTATTTGGTTTTCAAAATTGCCTATACGATTTTCATAAGTAAATCCTACAGCAGTTATGAAGGAACCATTAAAGCTTATGTTACAAAAATAGATAATATTAATGATATTCAGTTTAATGAAGAGCTAAATACTAAAAACATCAGCGCTTTAGTTAAGACCCTGGATGAAAAAATATCCGGTCTTACAAAGATAAAAAGCCAGATTGCCTCTTTAAGTCCTTCAGATAAATATAGGAGTCAGCATGAAAGTCTGGTTAGGGGAATAGAAACCAACATACTGATTTATAAACAAACTGAGGGAATACTAAATAATCCCAAGGGTTCTGATTTGGATAATTCAGCAAAATCCTTAGGAAATTACAGGGATAAAACAAAGACAAGCTACAGTGACGTTCTCAGCTTAAGCAAAATCAGTCTGCCCAAGGATTTATTAGCCTTTATTGATAAAATTATTGAGTTTTCTAATGAAAATTCCAGGATAAACAAGGATAATGAAATAAAATCATCACAAAAGGAAGATTTCATAAGCAGCACATCTGAAGTAATAAATAGTTTTATTAATTTAAAAAAGGATTATTATACAGAAGCTTATAATGCAAGAAATGCTGATGGCAACCTGGCAAATGTTCTGGTTTCGATAAACAGTAATAAGGCAAGTTTCAAAAGTGTTAAATCCAGTTTTGCAGCAATATCTGTGCCGGGAAGTGATGCAAACAGCACCTATAACAGTTTGAAGGCTCTGCTTAATTCTTATGACAGCTATCTTCAATCCATATCCTTTTCTGTCAATACTGAAATTGCCAAGGAAGAAAACAGCAACAGTACAATTTCAGCGGCAGAAATTGATTCTATATACAATGAATCAAAAGCTGCCTATAGCCTGGTTAATGAAAAATATAATACTTTTGTTTCTGACCTTGAAAATTATAAAAATAAAAAATAAAAAATTTGTATTAATTTTTAAATTAGTGGAATAATAGGATTAATCTAAAGTAATAAGGAGTGAATCTTATGAAAAAAATAAAGATTAATCCTTTTTATTTACTTATTACATTACTTATTATCATTGTAATGAAAGCAGATGTTTACGCATATTCTATAAATACCAGCAGCGGTGAAGAGTCAAAGGATCTTTTTATCATCGACAGTGAAGCAGCTCAAGTATTCAAAAGCTTTAATATTTCAGATGATGACATTTACCTTATGGCTCAAATTGTATACAGTGAGAGCCGGGGTGAAGGTTTTCAGGGAAAGGTAGCTGTAGCTTCCGTAATACTTAACAGACTTGTCAGCGACAAATTCCCGGATACTGTGGCGGAAGTTATCTTTCAGCCTAATGCCTTTTCCTGTATTAAAGATGGTAAAATAAATGTTAAACCGGATAAGGATTCCTTTAAAGCCGTTTATAAGGCTTTAGCAGGAGCAGACCCTACCTCTGATTCAACTTTTTTTTACAACCCCGCTATTGCAACTTCTGCTTGGACGAATAAAATAAGTAAAAAGGATACTGTAAAAATAGGAAACCATATATTTTTCAAAACGTAAAGGAAGCCAAATGGCTTCCTATATTTTATCCAAATATGAAACAGCATTTAAAGCGGCTACCTGACCTTCACCCATTGACTTCATATACTGATAAGGCTTTCCGGTACAGTCTCCTGCCGCAAATAATCCTTTAATATTAGTTTCCATCTTCCTGTTAACCATTATATGTCCATCCTCCATAATAAGGCCTGGGACAAGTTCTGAGGGAGACAGGGAATCCTTAAGTATAAATACTGCATCTACATCTATTCTCATGTCTTTTAGTACTAATCCGGTTACATAACCTTCTCCAATCACTTCTACCGGATTTGAATTAACTATCTCTATTCCAGCTTTTAATCCCTTAGATCTTTTATTTACAGGGATATAATAAAGTTTACCTGCTAATTCATTTACATAATTTGCATCTTCAATAGCTTCTTCATTTCCTCCGATAATTGCAACTCTTTTCCCTTTATATAATGGAGCATCACAGGTGGCACAGTAACCTACACCTCTGCCTAAAAATTCTTCTTCACCCTTTATAGGCTTTTGATATTCCATGCCTGATGCAATGATTACGCTGCTGGCTTCATAGGTTATGTCATTTACCATTAATGCAAAGTAATCTCCCATTGCATATACTGCATTTATTCTTTCTTTAGTTATCTTAATTTTCATGCTGTCCAGGTGCTTTTTAAATTTTTCTTTAAGCTCTGCTCCTGTAATATTATATAACCCGATATAATTGTTTATCAGCGGTGCTTTTATAAGCTTTGAGCTTAAAATATCATTTCCAAAAAATATTATATTTTTATTTCTTATTTTTGCATTTACAGCGGCAGAGATCCCAGCGGGACCACTGCCTATAACAGCTATATCATATCTCATAGTTTCACCTATATATTTTTGTCTATGATCTGCTTAAAAGCTTCCTTAGGTCTGAAACCGACTAATGTATCAACTACCTGGCCGTTTTTAAATATCATTATAGTTGGAATAGATGCGATTCTTAAAGAATTGGATATAACCGGATTCTGGTCTACATCTACCTTAGCAAACTTAACTTTATCTGCATACTCTAGAGAAAGCTCTTCTATAACAGGAGCTACCATCTTGCATGGTCCGCACCAGGTTGCCCAAAAATCTACCAGAACAGGTTTATCTGACTTAATAACTTCATTTTCAAATGTTGAATCTAATACATGTATCATAAATATCATCCTCCTTTATACCCCTATGGGGTATATTTAACAATTTAATAATATTACTTTTTAGATAATAAGTCAATATAATTTTACCATATTTATAATTATTATTCTTCCCTAACATTACAATTAATATTATTTATTGATTTGAGATATACTATCAGAAGGAGGAATCATATGAAGAATAAAATTTGCTTTTCATCATTTTTCAGTGACTTACGCTATAGAATTTTAGATGATGACATAATGGCTTTAAGTTCTTATTTATCCTATGCTCTACTAGTCTCCTTCTTCCCGTTTTTAATATTTTTACTCACCGTAATTGGCTTATTTCCCATTGGGGATGTGAGCGTTTTAGGGTACTTAAGCAGTGTACTTCCAAAATCAGTTTATGATTTTGTATACAAAATAATAAATGAAATACTTAAAACATCCAGTATTAATTTATTATCCTTTTCTGTATTAATTACATTATATACATCATCCAGAGGTTTCAGAGCAGTTATTAAAGGACTGAACAGGGCTTATGATGAATGTGAAAAAAGATCATTTATAAAAGTTCAGCTTTTATCAGTTTTGTTTACACTGGGAATAATATTTATTATTCTTGTATCATTTTTTCTTCAGATATTTTCTCTTCAGATTAAATTTATTCTTGAAAAATACCTTAAATATACAAGGATAATAGAATATACTTCAATATTTGGCAGATATCTTTTACTCAGTATTTCCCTGATATTCATATTTGCATTTATTTACAAATATACACCCAGCAGAAAGATAAGATGGCTTTCCGTACTGCCAGGGGCCTTATTTTCAACAATAAGCTGGGTTATATGCTCCTTAGTATTTTCATTTTACGTTAATAACTTTTCAAATTATTCAAAGCTGTATGGCAGCATAGCAGCAATATTTATACTGCTTACCTGGCTTTTTATAAGTTCCTCCATAATTCTTATAGGGGGAGAGGTAAATGCCTCCATATGCTTCATTAAGGAAGGCAGAAATAAACCCAGATGTAAAAATTTTTAAGCCCCATAGGGGGCTTATTTTAATGTGATATTTTCCTGATATTCTTTCACCACGTTATTATCTATAATCTCCTGAATATTTAAAATATAGTGGAATTCATCTCC
>JAJBWD010000161.1:0-6480 GCA_032907345.1 Bacillota bacterium
ACTTTTTAATGCAGTTTCAGTCGGATATAGTAAATACTGAAGTTGAAAGGCCGGAAGTTATTGAAACTACCGCATTAGGTGCAGCTTACCTGGCAGGTCTTGCTGTAGGGTTCTGGAAAGATAAAGAAGAAATAAAGAAATTCAGAAAAGTTCAGAGATGCTTTAAACCTAGCATGGGAGATGAAGAGAGAATTAATCTTAAAGCAGGCTGGATGGAAGCAGTTAAAAGATCAATGAACTGGGAGTATTAGGAGATAGTAATGAAAAAGGTAATTTTATTTTTAGCAGATGGCTTTGAAGAAATAGAAGCACTGACAGCCGTGGATATTCTAAGTCGGGCAAATATTAAAACTGATATCTGCTCAATAAGCCATGAATATGTAAAGGGAGCTCACGGCATAACAGTAAAAGCAGATTTTAGGATTTGTGATATAAAAGAAGAGTATGATATGATAGTTTTGCCTGGCGGTATGCCCGGGACTTTAAATCTTATGGAGAATATGCAGCTGATAAATTTATTAAAGGAATATAATAAAAGTAATAAATTTATAGCAGCTATCTGTGCTGCCCCAAAGGTTTTAAATAAGGCAGATGTTTTATCCGGTAAAAAAGTAACCTCATATCCGGGAGCATTAGATAATATGTCAGGTTTTATTTATTCCGAAGATCAGGTTGTAACAGATGGAAATATTATAACATCAAGAGGCCCAGGTACTGCCCTGGAATTTGCACTTAAGCTTGTAAATATACTACAGGGAAAAGATACAGAAATGTCTCTAAGAGAAGATTTGATATTAAAATAAAAATCGGCAGCCGTCGATTTTTATTTTTCTTCTGCATTTTTCTTAAAAACAAAATTTTTATTTAATAAGAAACTGAATATGCCGGAAATTACAGATGCAAAAAGCTTTGCACTATTAGCCCAAATTACCTTATTTATATTCATGATATTATTTATTGAGATAAAATATAATATATAGCTGTTAATAATCATTGCAGAACCTAATACTACTATATAAAGAAAATACGAAGAATTTACAGATTTAAAAGTAAATTTTCTGTTCAATAAATAACCATTTGAAGAATATACAATAAAGGAAATAATATTGAATATAATAAGCAGCCTGCCCTTATATACAGAAGTTATATACATAAGAAGATTTAATATAGAAAAATCTATGATTACATTTGTGGTTCCAACAATTCCATATTTTATAAATTCCATAATGCTTTTATTTAATCTCATATATTCCTCCGATAAATTATTATATAATTATGATAACTTAAATTATAAACTTAAAGAAAGGGAAAAGAATGGAAACTATAGAAATTAATAATAAATTAAAAATTAATTACATTTATAATGAAAAAAAAATAACATCTTTTTCTATTGGCTTTGATGCCGGTGCATTAAATGAAGAGGGATATCCATTAGGCACAGCCCATGTGCTGGAGCACATGCTATTTAAAAGGACGAAAAATAGAGATGAAGCTGAAATAAGCTCTGCTATAGACAGGTATTTCGGATTTTCAAATGCTATGACTAATTATCCTTACGCCATATATTATGGATCACTTCAGCCTGAGGACTTTGAAAAATGTCTTGATATTTATTCAGATATAATTAAATTTCCTGTATTTTTAGAAAAAGAATTAAAAGAAGAAATAAAAATTATAAAGGAAGAACTTAGAGAGTGGAAGGATGATAATGATAAATTCCTGGAGGATGAAGCTTTTTATAATTCCTTTAAAAACAGAAGAATAAAGTACCCCATAATAGGACAGGAAGAACAGCTTGACCTTATTGATACTTCTGCATTAAACAGCTTTTATGATAAATTTTATATCCCTTCAAACTGTATAATAACCATATCGACTAACATAAATAAAGAAACAGCTATAGGATTAATTGAAAAATATTTTTCTGATAATAATAAAAAATCAAAAAGCAAAATTGATATAAATTATGAAAAGAATATTCCTGGAATATTCATAAAGAATGATTTAAAATTAAACGGAGCTAAAATTAAATATTTGTTTGATATATCAGTTCTGGATAAAGAAGAAATATTTGCCTTAAAAGTATTTGACTATTTATTTGGAAGAACAGGCTATGGAATTCTTTATAATCAGATAAGAACTAAAGAAGCTCTTTGTTATGATATTAATACGGAAATTAAAAATGAAAAAGGAATAAAGTTATATTCTATTAACGTAAATGTTTTAAAAGAAAGTATAGATAAAACTATTGAAATAATAAACAGCCTGATTGAAGAAGTAAAGCCAAAGGAATATAAAACAGAGGAGATAAAAAAATCTATTGAGAAAATCAGCTTTTTTAAGGCTATAAGGCATGAAAAATCAGTTCTTTTGTGTAATGATATAACTACAGATATATTGATGGGTATAGATGATAATATATATAATATAGATTCAAATAAAATAAGAGATACAATCAAAAAAGTTCTTAAAGATGGGACAATTCAGATAATCTGTTAAGGAGAATAAATGAAAAAACAATGGCTTTTAAAGAGAACTAAAAATGAATATGAAAAAATTGAATTCCTCACCGGAATAGACAAAAGTATATTGAAAATATTAGCAAACAGAGGAATTACATCAATCCCGGATATTTATAGATATATGGATCCCTCATTAAAAAATATGTACAACCCTTTTCTAATGACTGATATGAGGGAAGGAGCAGAAATAATATATAATGGAATTAAAAATAATGAAAAGATAGTAATTTATGGTGATTATGATGCAGATGGAATAACAAGCACCTCTATATTATATAAAGGAATAAGCTGTCTGGAAGGAAAAATAAGCTATTATCTTCCTGATCGAGAGCAGGAAGGGTATGGTCTTAACATTGAAAGTATAGATAAACTTAAAGCTGAAGGTAATCAGATTTTACTTACCTGTGATAATGGTATATCTTCAAATGATCAGGTAAGCTATGCCAAGGCCATTGGATTTAAGGTGGTAGTTACAGATCATCATGAAGTTAAGGAAACTATTCCTGAAGCGGATGCAGTTATTAATCCTAAGAGGGATGGGGATAAATATCCCTTTAAATCACTCTGCGGTGCGGGAATTGCATTAAAATTTATTCAGGCACTGTATTCTTATTATAAAAAGGATATAGACTTAGATGAATATCTGGAACTTGCTGCAATTGGAACCATATGTGATGTGGTAGATCTTATAGATGAAAACAGAATAATCGTTAAAGAAGGATTAAAAGCCATAAAAAAATCCAGAAATCCTGGAATATTAGCTTTGATTGATAAAAGCTGCATAAAAGGTGAAAATATCAGTTCTTATCATATCGGGTTTATTATGGGACCGGCTTTAAATGCAACGGGAAGACTTCAGCATGCTGAGCTTTCTGTACAGCTTTTACTGACGAAAGATTTTGAGGAGGCTTCAGCCTTAGCAGAGAAGCTGGTTGATTTAAATAAAAAGAGAAAGCAGCTTACTGAGGATGGATATAATAAAATAGTTAAGCAGTTAAAGGATAAAAATTCTAATGATAAGGTAATAGTGGTATATGATGATTCCATACATGAAAGTATAGCAGGTATTGTAGCAGGCAGGATAAGAGAAGAATTTAATCTGCCGGCCTTTGTTATAACAAATGGAATAGAGAGCCTTAAGGGAAGCGGAAGAAGCATTGAAGAATATAATATGTTTAAAGAAATGAGCAAATGCAGTGAATACCTTATCAAGTATGGGGGACATCCCATGGCAGCCGGATTTTCCATTGAAGAGAAGAATGTAAATCTCTTCAGAGACAGCTTAAACAGGGAATGCAGCCTGAAAGAAGAGGATATAGTTCCTAAGCTTAGGATAGATAACATTATAAGTATTGAAAGCTTAACACTGGATTTTATAGAAAAATTAAAAGTTCTTGAGCCATATGGTAAGGGAAATGAAAAACCAATTTTTTCTTCTTTAAATGTAAAGACAAGATCTGTTAAATTCTTTGGTGAAGAAAAGTCTATAATCAGAATATCCTTTGCTTCAGAAAAAAACGGGAAAATAATAAATGGAGTAATGTTTAATGGTTTTGAAGAATTTAAAATAAGATTATCAGAAAGATTTGGCGAGAATTATGTTGATAAACTAATTGATAATGGAATATTTGACGAAAGATTAGATATTGTATACTGCCCGGAAATAAACAGCTATAATGGATATGTTAATATACAATTAAGAATAATAGATTTCAGGCTGTCAAAAAAGTCCTCATAAGAGGGCTTTATTTCCAATTGAAGATATAAGGCACATTTCTATAATAATCTCCATAATTTAAACCATAACCTACTACAAATACATCAGGAATTTTGAAACAGCAGTAGTCCGGATGAATTTCCGCTTTTCTTCTGTCTGGCTTGTCAAGGAGTGTACAGGTTTTAACTGAAGCTGCTCCCAGGCTTTTAACATGTTTATATACAAATTCCATGGTTATGCCTGTATCTATAATATCATCTACTATCAAAACGTTCAGGCCAGAAATATCATCCGGGATATCATTGATTATTTTAACTTTGCCGGTTGATACCTCATCATTTCCATAGCTGGATGTAGTCATAAAGCCGATTTTAGCCGGAAGTTTTATTTCTCTTACTAAATCAGCTGCAAAAATAAAGCTTCCCCTTAAAAGTGAAAGAACATATATTTCTTTTCCTTTGTAATCCTCCGATATAACATGCCCAATTTCTTTTATTTTTTCATTAATCTGTTCTCTGGTAATCAGTATGTTTTCCTTACCTTGCTCCATAATAAACCCTCCAATATATTTACAATATTGAATTTATAGTATAAAATTAAACCAAAATTGTCAAGTTGTGAGGTGGTATTATGATATATACCCAATTAGATTCAATAAAAAAGTCAATAATAGATGAATTGGAGAAATTATATGATGAAAGTGCAGATACTTCATTTATATTCAGCCCTGATTTAATTCAAAAAATAATGGAGATATCATTAAAAACAAATAAAGAGATATCTGTCTGTATAGACAGAAAAGGGAAAATACTTGCAATATCAATGGGCGAAAGCAATAATGTGGAAATCCCTTTAGAAAAGGAGGAGGGTAAATATTCAAAGATCAGGATCATTCATACTCATCCAAATGGAGATTACAATTTATCAGCTGTGGATATATCTGCATTAATATCCTTAAAACTGGATCTTATTGCATCAGTCAGCATGGATAAGGGAGAAATTAAAGGGGTTTTAGCTTACCTTAATGTAAAAGACGGAAAGCTATATCCTGAAATATCAGATCCTTTATCATTAGAAGAATTGATTAATTTTAATCTGTGGGATAAACTTGATGAAATTGAAAGACCGGATGAACTGCAGAATGACAATGAAGACAGGGCTATATTGGTGTCAATCCAGGAAAAAGAAAGCATAGATGAGCTTATAGAGCTTACTAAAGCCTGTGAAGTTAATCCTGTTAGAATAATAACTCAGAATAGGGATAAAATAGACAAAAGCTTTTATATCGGAAAAGGTAAAGCAGAGGAAATATCATATTTCAGACAGATTGACGATGCTGATCTTATTATTTTTGATGATGAGCTTACCGGAGCTGTGGTTAAAAACCTGGAAAATTTAATCGGAGCCAGAGTAATAGACAGGACTACATTAATACTTGAGATATTTGCAAGAAGAGCTAAGACAAAAGAAGCAAAGGTACAGGTTGAGCTGGCCCAGTTAAAATACAGGCTTCCAAGACTTCAGGGATTGGGTGAAGGCATGTCAAGGACTGGAGGAGGCATTGGAACCAGAGGCCCCGGTGAAAAAAAACTGGAAACTGACAGACGGCATATAAGGGAAAGAATATACGATCTGAAGGAAGAACTCCTTAAAATAACTAAAACCAGGGAAGTTCAAAGAAGAAAGAGAAATGATCTTCCTAAGATATCATTAGTAGGATATACAAATGCAGGAAAATCAACACTTAGAAATAAGATGTGTGAATTATATGCAGAGGAATCTCTTAAGGATAAAACAGAAGTGCTTACTAAGGATATGCTGTTTGCCACATTGGATACTACAACAAGAGTAATTAAAATAAATGAATATATAGATGCAGCACTGACAGATACAGTCGGCTTTATTTCAAGACTTCCCCATGATTTGGTTGAAAGCTTTAAATCAACTCTGGAAGAGGCCAGAGACAGTGATATTTTAATTCATGTAATTGATGGAAAATCATCAAATATAAAAGAGCATATAAATTCTGTATACAAAGTTTTAGAGGAACTTAATATATCTGATAAGCCAATAATAGAAGCAGTAAATAAAATAGATTTATTAAGCAGTGAAGAGATAAAACAGGTGGAAGATGCTCTCAGCGGAAGAGATTATATTAAAATATCAGCAAAAAATGGGATGAATTTAACTGAATTAGTAAAAAATATAAGTGAAAAGCTGTCAATTAAAGAAAAGAAAGAA
>JAJBWD010000162.1:0-5152 GCA_032907345.1 Bacillota bacterium
ATTTTTATTTTAGCCGCTGGAATTTTTGTAAAAATTATCACTGGTATAATAAAGTTTGATGAATATAATATTGAATTTGATAATCCGCAGAAAAATGGTTTAACAATTATAATCATCTTAATATTTATCATTATTATTACTTTATTAAATTGTACATATATTCCAAAGCATATTACGGGAATGAAATATATAATTTTTTCATCGTTTTTAGAACTGCTGCCTGTAGTAATTGTATGCTGCTTTCAACATAGCACTATCGAGAGCATTGGAATAACAACAAAAAATTTAATAAAATCAATTCTATTAGGTGTATGTTTATTTGGATTGTTACTTTTAATTTTCCACCTTTTTTATAGACCAAATAAAATATATTACCCTATGAATCAAAAAATTATGATATTAATTAAGTTTTTAATATTAGGCTTCACGGAAGAAGTCATATTCAGAGGATACATTCAAATAAGATTAACAGCATGGTTAGGGAAAACCAAAGGAATAGTATTAACAGCACTTGTATTTTCATTTATACATTTGCCGAGCCGATTGATAAGTGAGCAGCTAAATTTTATGAATGCATTAATAAGTTCCTTTACTTTAATGCCAATTGCATTATTGCTTGGATATATTATGATGAAGAATAAAAATATTGCTTCCTCTACAATAGTTCATGCAGGTGTGAATTGGGTTTTTCAAGTTATGATGTCTGCTTAAATATATAAACATAATAATAATATTATTACTTATTGAAGTTTTTGTTAAATATAGTAAATAAATTGACATAACCGATATTTCCTGCTTTTAGCCTGGTAATATTTTAAATATTATCTTTATTTTTCGGTTTTTTTGATGTAAATACTACAATCATCCATAAAGAAAAGAATAAAATAATACCTATTAAATCCAGCAATGAATTATATTTAATCCTTGTTATCGTTATAATAATGGAATATATAATTATTCCCAATAAGATAAATATTTCTATCCGGTCCTTAAAACGCTTTTTAAAAATAATAATAAGTGAAGCAATAAGGAGATTTATCAGTATAAAAGCGGTATTGAAAGAAATAATACTTAAAACCCCTGCCAAATAACACTTTGACATAATATAGTTTAATATGGTTACAGACATTACAATTATCAGCAATAATTTTCTCATGAATATACCTCTCCTTAAATTATAATAGAAATGTTTAAGGTGAATATATGAAAAGCTTCAAATTAATTATACCATATTTTGGCATTCATGATTCGGCCAACAATATAAGATAAAAAAGCCTATATCTTAACAATTAAAGATACAGGCTTATTATCATAAATTTTTTATCAGTTTAATTACAATAATTATATTCCCTATAATTCGTTTTATTTTAATAAGAACTCTTCAATTTTCACAGCAGCTTGTCCATCAAAAGTAATGCAGACAATAAAAGGCATATAATACCTTATCCTCTGGAATTCTTTATAGTCAAAATTCTTATCATAATAATTTATAATGGTACTGAGTGCAGTTCCATGGGTACCTATAACAATATTTTCACCCAAATTTTCCTTTAGGATCCGCTGAAGTGCTGCTATATTCCTTTTTTGAACCTGATATAAACTTTCTCCGTCCGATAATTTATATTGAAAATCCCCCCACTGCTTCTCTGAAAATTTATCAAAATCTTCTATCCATTCGCTGTCTATCTTTCTTTCCCTGAAATCCTCAACTATATTAATCTTTAAGCCTGTCCTATCTGTAAAATCCTTTATAGTATCAACAGCTCTCTTGTATGGACTTGAAAAGACTTTGGCAATATTCTTATTTAATAAGAACTCAGTTACTTTTTTTGAATCTTCTGTTCCTTCCTGAGTCAAGGGGCGCAATAAATTATCATGTACATTAAAGTCTGGTAATGCATGGCGTACAAAGTATACTTTTGTCATAGTAATCCCCCATCATAATAAATCTAATATTTGCAGTGTAAAACCAAATATTTAATCCTATGTACCATATACCATGTGATGAAAATTGTTTTCTCATATTCAATTCACACTCTCGCATATGATATAATTATTAATGTCTATAATTTTCAAGTTTTTACTCATATACCAATATAATACCAAAATTAGCTATTTAATTCATCATTTTAATTATAGGGGGGATAATTAATGAAAGTACCGATTAAAAATTATTACAAATTATTGTCAAAGTACTTAAAGCCATACCGATTAAAAGTGGCAATACTTTCTTTTTCAGTACTGTTTAATGTACTTCTGCTTCTGGTTAATCCGCAGATTATAAGAAAGTTTATTGATACTATAACTGAAAAACAAGATATGAGTCAGCTTTATAAACTGGCTGTAATATTTTTTGTTTTTGCAGTTCTGCAGCAATTATTTGTAATATTCATAACTTATTTAAGCAATAGTATCGGGTGGTCCGCCACAAACACATTAAGGAAGGATTTAGTTCAGCATTGCCTGAACCTGGATATGTCCTTTCATAAGAGGTTTAAATCAGGTGAGCTGATAGAAAGAGTAGACGGCGACGTTTCCTTATTACTTAACTTTTTTTCAGAATTTATAATTGTAGTAGTCAACAACGTACTTCTTATAATTGGGGTATTAATATTGCTGTTTCGTGAAGACTGGAGGGTTGGGCTCACTCAAAGTTTTTTTGTAGTAATTGCGATATTTGCTTTATATAAATTCCAGGATATTTCAGTGCCCCACTGGAAAGCAGTAAGAGAAACAACATCAAATTTCTATGGATACTTAGGTGAAAGCATATCAAGTACTGAGGATATCAAGGCAAATGGAGCAGCTCCATTCGCAAAGAAAAGATTCTATGAATATATTAAAAAATGGTTTCCAAGACAATATAAAGCTGCAAAGATGAGCTATTCCATGGTCCTGGTAACCTTAGGCCTTACTGCACTTGGTAACTGCCTTGTACTTGCATTGGGAGCTTGCTTATGGAATATTGGGTTAATAACAATCGGTACCATTTACCTGTTTTTTAATTATAATTCATATATAGTGTTTCCTTTAGAAGAGATAAGAAGACAGCTGCAGGATTTACAAACTGCATCAGCCGGTATTATACGTATAGAAGAACTATTCAGCATCCAATCTAAAATCACTGATGGGACAGGCCCTACCATCAATGAGGATTCGATAAATCTTGTGGTAAATAATTTAACATATGGTTATGAAGAGGATGTTCCGGTACTTAAAAACATCTCCTTTGAACTTCCTAAAGGGAAAATATTAGGCGTCTTGGGCCATACAGGCAGCGGAAAGACTACTCTGGCAAGGCTGATAATGAGATTATATGATACGGAAGATGGAGATATTTATCTGAACAGCAGGCCAATAAAATCAATCCCTTTAAAGAATTTAAGAGATAAGGTTGCATATGTGACGCAGGATGTCCAGATTTTTAACGGCACAATCAGGGATAACATTACACTGTTTGATGAAAGTGTAAGTGACAACAGCATTCTTAATATTTTTAATGAAATGGGAATGATGGATTGGTATAATTCATTAAATAATGGACTGGATACTTTATTAAGTGCAAATGGAGATGGATTATCAGCCGGAGAAGCCCAGCTTCTGGCACTTACCAGAGTATTCCTAAAAAACCCCAGTCTGGTTATTTTAGATGAAGCCTCCTCCAGGCTTGATGCGAAAACTGAAAGTATCATACAAAATGCCATTCTTAAATTAATCAAAGGGCGGTCAGTAATAATTATTGCACATAGGTTATGGACTGTTAACTGTGCTGATGATATTTTAATTCTGGATCAGGGAGAGATTCTGGAACATGGAAACAGAGAAGATTTAATTAAAGACAAAAGTTCAAAATTTAATGATCTTCTTAAAACCGGAGCTCAGGAGGTGCTGGCATGAAAACATATAAAGCAGTATGGAAGATGATCCTGTACAAGCCAATGATATACATAACCAATCAGATTTTGGGAATTATTACGACCTCACTTCCGGCCTTAGTAGGTTTAATTATAAAATATGTATTTGATAAAATATCCGGGGAGACAAATTTAAAATTAAGTGTATCCACATTAATCATAATATTATTTGTAACTTACTTATCAAGAATTATATTTTTCTATATAGATATATGTTTTGAAATATTAAAGGAGTTTTTAATAGGTGCACTTTTAAGGGAAAATTTATTTAACAACATATTTTCAAAGCCCGGGGCTGATAGTATATCAAAATCTACTGGTGAAAATTTAAGTAATTTCAGAGACGACGTAAATCAAATACAGGATTTTTTTGTAAACACCATAGACTTTATCAGTACCTTTTGTTATGTACTTATTTCACTGTATTTACTGCTGAAAATCAATGTAATAATAACAATAGTTGTATTTACGCCGCTGACAATCATCGTTATTATTGCTAAATTAGCAAGATCACGTATTACAAAGTACAGAAAAGCCAGCCGTAAAGCTACCGCATCTTTAACAAGCTTTTTAGGAGAAGTTTTCAATTCGGTACAGGCAATACAGGTGGCAAATGGTGAAGAAAATATAATAAACAAATTTAATAAAATATGCGATAACAGACAAAAGTTAACGTTAAAAGATGTTATGTTTTCTCAGGTTTTAAATTCCGTATTTCAGGGAATTGTCAGCTTAGGTACCGGACTGATATTACTTTTATCTGCCCATTCACTGAGTACAGGAACTTTTACAATAGGCGATTTTTCACTTTTCGTTTACAGCTTAAATATAATTACCAGATACACTAATTTCTTTGGATACTATTTTGCACAATTTAAACAGACAGAAGTATCCTTTAACAGACTTACTGATTCAAATAATTCCATTACCCTTGATAAATTAGTTGAAGATACCCCAATTTATTTAAAAGGTAAAATACCTGATTTTAATAAAAAACAGGAAAGAAATAAACTAAACTTATTGGAAGTAAAAAATTTAAATTTCAAGTTTTCAAATACTCAAAAGGGCATAGAAAACATTAATTTTAAAATTAATAAAAATTCACCTAGAGTTTCAACTAGAACTGTGCGCTCAGAAAAGACAACTCTATTAAGTAATGTACTGGGACTATTAAAGAGGGATTTAGGTGAACTGCTCTGGAATTGAGAAACAGTAAAAAATCCTGATAAGATTTACGC
>JAJBWD010000163.1:0-15809 GCA_032907345.1 Bacillota bacterium
GAGAAATTGGAACTAAATATCTACAAAAAATAACTAAACAAGGATAGGCTATTGAAGAAGAAATAATGGAAGTAGATAATGCTAGAATATATAAAAATGGTATAATAGAAAATATTACTAAAACTTTATATAATTTATCTCTTGGTGATCATGGATGGTCAGTTACGACAACAAAAAATATTCTTCTTAATGAATCAGTTACTACTATAGTAGATTCATATGCTCCTCATGCTACAGCAGAATTATCAGAATCAATTCCAGATGATGCAGAAATTATTTATGTAACATTTAATAATATTGAATATGAATTATAGAAACAATCTTCTAATATGATTTCTTATTATGGAGCCGATATTAATTTAGTAAATGGAACTGTTGATTATAGTAATTATCCTTTTTCAATAGTTTCTGATATGATAGTAACAGAAACTTCAGGAACTTATACAATAAAAATAGAAATACCAGAAAAAACAGCTACTATTACAGAAGATTTTGAATTAGCTGTTCTTGAAGCACATCCTTTTGATTTATCTGATAGAATGAAAAAAGGTACTGGATTCCATTCTATTATAGAAAATTCTATATTAAATAATATTGCATCTGGAGATAATTCTCATACAGAGGGTTATTCTAATACTGCATCTGGAAGTAATTCTCATGCAGAAGGTTAGTCTAATACTGCATCTGGAAGTGCTTCTCATGTAGAAGGAGCTCAAAATACAGCATCTGGAAGTTATTCTCATGCTGGAGGATTAAATAATACAGCAAATGGATTATATTCATTTGTTTCAGGAGAAGGTTCAGTTATAAATACTAATGGTAAGAATTCTGTTGCTATGGGTGTTCATTTATTAGCATCTGGACCAAACTAGTTTATTATTGGTGAAAATAATATTGAAGATGCTTCTTTATCTATGGCAGAACGAAGTAATTATGTTTTTATTGTTGGAAATGGAGTAAATGCTACTCGCTCCAATGCTTTTGCATTAAAATGGGATGGTAGTTTTGTATTTGCTAATAACACAGAAATTACACCTTCTTAGTTTACAACTTTAGCTTCAATTACTCAAGCTAATATTACTGCTTGGAATAATAAAGCAGATACAAATACAACCTATTCTTTATCAATATCTGGAAATATTATTACTTTAACACCAAGTACTGGGACTGCACAAACAATTACTCTTCCAGTATATAATGGAGGTGTATCATGAGTACAACAGTAAGTTATAAAAATAATATATTAACAACTATTGGATATGGTAGTTCTGCTACTTTAAATACTCAGGGTACTTGGTTAGAAGATGATGTTGATATTGAAGTTGATAATTTAATTTTACAAAATAAAACAGTAACTCCAAGTGGATCAACATAGATTGTAACTGCTGACAGTTATAAAACTTTATGTTCTAATATTAATACATCTTTAAGTAATCAATCTACAACTACTGGTATAAGTTATGCTATTATATCTCCTATTGACAATAATTTTCCTTAGTTAAATGATTGGATTAGAATAAATGGAACAATTTATGTTTTCATACAAGAAGGAACTTCTTCTAAAGCCAAAGTTGTTTTTAATAATTGTATTGTTCAATTAAAAAATGGTGATATATCTTTGTCACCAGCGGTTTATAATTCTATTACTATTACAAATGAAGGAAGTCTTCAAAATTATTATTCTGATGAATTTAAACGTTTAGAATTAGATTTTTATGCATCATCAAGATTAAATTTAGTTTTTACGCATGATAGTTAGTATAATGCTGGAGCATTACATCTTGATATTCAAAATTTAACAGTTGAATCTAGTGCAACAAATAATTGGATTAATTATGATGGTTTAGAACAGGTTACTGTAAATGCAATGTCTCTTTAGTCTAAAACAGTAACTCCAAGTAGTAATCAACAAATAATTTTACCAGACGATTGTTAGTCAATTGTTTGGAGTAATTAGATATCTACTTCTAATCCTACATCTTCTCCAGCAGTTGAATTAAGTAATATTGATGCAAATATTATAAATGCTTTATATATACGATTAAATGGAACTATTAGTTTAAAATCGTCGAATTATAGACCTATTGAATATCAAATTCTTTTTAATAATGCAATTATTGGACCTATTACGAATAAAAATAATGGTAGTTATTATATTGATTCTAATAATTATACTTTTTTAAAATAGGCAACAATTCCTATAACAGCTATTTATTTACATATAAATCGTTCATACTCAAGATATTGGCTTCAATTTTCTGTTAGTAATGATATGTAGTATAATCCTACAATAGCTACTTTTGAAAATTTTATTATAGATTGGTCAACAGCTAGTAATTCATTTATTAATTATGATGCTTTAGAATAGGTTACTGTAAATGCAGTTTCTGCTTAGTCTAAATCAGTAACCCCAAGTAGTAATCAACAAATAATTTCACCAGATGTTAATTATGATTATCTTTCTCAAGTTACAGTAGCTTCAATTCCATCTGAATATATTGTTCCATCGGGAACAAAAACTATAATAGAAAATGGAACAGGGATAGATGTAACTGAATATGCAAATGTAGATGTGGCAGTACCAGATCCTGAACTTATTACAAAAACAATAACAGAAAATGGTACATATAGTGCAAGTTCAGATAATGCTTATGGTTATTCATCTCTTATTGTTAATGTATCAAATACTAGTAATACTGGAACTATTATTCAAGATCAAGATGGATATGTTGTATTAGAAGATGATGGATTAGGATATGGAGTTATTCCACTTACTATAACAGAAGATGGAGTATATAATGCGCCAAGTCATTTTGCATATAATCCTGTAACAGTAGATATTCTTCCCGATGTAGTTGTAGAAGTTCCTGTAGGTGGGGCTAAATTTATTGATTATGACGGAACAGTTCTTCATACCTATACAATTGAAGAATTTGCTGAATTATCAGCCTTACCTGCTAATCCATCTCATACAGGATTAGTGGCATAGGGTTGGAACTGGACATTAGCTGATGCATAGGACTATTTAGATGATTATTCCGAAGCAACAGTTGTAATTGGATAGAGCTATACCACAGATACGGGGGATACAAGGATTTATATTAGTATTCCAGAAGATACTCCAAGTAACAGAATGAATTTTCATGTAGTATTTAGATCTTCTGTTGCTAATAACACAACAATTGATTGGGGAGATGGAATTACTGAAGTTGTTGGGTCCACTTCTACTAATGTAGCTAATAACTGTTATCTTCATACTTATGTAAGTACAGGTAATTATGTAATCAAATTAACTGTTAATGAAGGTACGATAGCTTTAATTGGTAGTGGTACAAGCACAACAGATGGATATTCTATTTTTGGTTATCGAGGTAATAATATTAGTAGTGCAAATACTAATCCAGCTAATAAAGTTCGAATTAAGAAAGTTGAATTAGGAGATAATATATCTCAAATTGGGCAAAGTTATTTTAATTGTTGTTATGCATTGGAATCTGTATCTATTCCTAACAGCCTGACAAATACTGAAATTGGGGCATATTTGTTTTATTACTGTTATTCACTAAAGGGCATTGTATTGCCTTATGGAATAAATAATACTAATACTTATCCATTTTATTATTGTAGGAGTATGTCAAATATCTCAATACCCCAGACAATAACGACTATAAATTCCTATGCTTTTGCGTATTGTAATAAAATTAAAGAAATTACTATTCCTAATGGAGTGACATCATTAAGTGCATATTCATTGAGTAATTGTGATAATTTGAATTCAGTAATCTTACCTGATGGAGTAACAGTGTTGAATAGTAATGTATTTTCAAATAGTATGACTTTAAGATATGTTAGGATTCCCGAAAGTTTAGTATCCTTGGGTAGTAGTGTATTTAATTATGCATATGCATTACAAAAAATTGACCTTCCGAATTTAACAACAATAGGGACTAGTACTTTTTATTATTGTTATCAACTTAAAGAATTTATTATGCCAATTGGGATTACTACGGTTAGTAGTTCTATGTTTTATTATTGTTATTGTTTAAGATCTGTAAAACTTCATTCAGCAATAACCAGTATAGGGGCATCCGCTTTTTATAATTGTTATAATCTTATGTCAATAGATATTCCAAATAGTGTAAAAACTATTGGATCATAGGCATTTTATGGGTGTCATTCTTTATTGAATATTACAATTCCAAGTGGTATCACTTCTATTGGAAATACCGCTTTTGCATATTGTCAGTCCCTTACACATATAGAAATTCCTAATGTGGTAACTTCCGTTCCAAATGAATTAGTTTATAGTTGTTATTCGTTAAAGTCTATAAAATTTAATGGAGCTATAACGTCTATAGGAGCTAGCAGTTTTCGTGACTGCTATTCACTTACAACTATAGAAATGCCTAGTAACTCGGAGATAACATCTTTAGGTAATTATGCTATGTCAGGATGTCGTTCTTTTACTGATTTTTCAATTTTTAAGGATGTTACTTCTTTTGGTACATATTGTTTTCAAAATTGTTATAATTTAAAAGAATTTAAACTTCCTAATGGACTTACAAGTATACCAAATTATATGTTTAATAATTGTTATTCTCTTGAATCAGTAGATATATCTGATACTGTAACAAATATAGGTAATTAGGCTTTTTCTAATTGTACAGCATTGACTATAATAGAACTTCCTGAAGATGTAGAAACAATAGGATAGTATGCATTTGCAGGTTGTTATTCATTAGTGTCTATCATTATTCCTGAAAACGTAACTTCAATACCAACCTATATGCTTAATGGTTGTTACTCTTTATCGGAGTTAATAATTCCTGAAAATGTAACAAGTATAGGAAATTATGCATTTCAAAATTGTTATAGTATGGGTGAATATCACATAAAACCTACAACTCCACCAACATTAGGTGGTTCTGGTGTATTTACTAATATTTCATCAGATTGTAAAATATATGTACCATACAGTGCAGACCATAGTATATTAGCGGCATATTAGTCAGCATCTAACTGGTCAACACATGCAAGTAAAATGATGGAGGAGCCTGCACCATGATTATTAAAGAAGATTATATGATAAGAGAAGATGGAGTAAAATTAATTAGATTTTACTCAGACAAAAATGTTTTAATAGAAAATATTGAAACTGGTGAAAAGTATGAGGATGTAATTGATCCAGATGGAATAGGAAGAACATATAAAGAAACAGAAATAAAAATAGAGATACCAGAAGAGTCAACAGAAACTCCACCACCTTTTATAATGGAGGATAATTTATGAGTGATACATTAATTATTCATGGAAATACATATTTAAATGTTCCGGGGATAAAAGCTACAGATAATAATAATATTGTAAAAACATTTATTTGTCCAACAGGAACAGTAAATATTACTGAAAATGGTACTGTTGATGTTACACAATATGCTTCAGCAAATGTTTCTATATCAGGTGGTGGTACTAATCTTACTCCAAGAGATGAAACTGATGTAACTGTATCTGGAGCTACTATAACAATTCCTGCGGGTGCGTATTCCTCTCAAGTGTAGAAGTCTGTGTCGAGCGGTTCTGCTACGACTCCTGCAACTACTGTGACAGCCAATCCAAGCATTAACGTGAATTCAAGCGGACTCATCACGGCTACTGCAAGTGCAACACAGTCGGTGACCCCTACTGTGTCGGCGGGATATGTGTCGAGCGGTACTGCGGGAACGATAACTGTGAGCGGTTCTAATACGAGCCAGTTGTCTACACAGGGTGCGACAACATATAATACTTCCTCGACCGATCAGACGATTTCATCGGGGAAATACCTCACAGGAACGCAGACCATAAAAGCTGTTACATACAGCGGTCTGAGTGCTGAGAACATCAAAAACGGGGTAACAGTAAAAATCGGTGATTCCGCTGATGATGACCGAATTGCGAATATTCTTGGTACATACACAGGCGGTAGCGGTGGCGGTGGAATAGGTCAGTATGACTTCTACACCATCTTGGACGCAAGCAGTGGGTTCGAACCGATTGATACCTATGCTGATATCTATGACGCTTTTGAAACCTATAATGATATTGGGCTTGAAGTAAGCGGATATTATTCTCCTGATGCTATAACAGGAAGTGTTGATACCGCATGGTGGGAAGGGGATTTATTTAGTGGAACATCAGAACTTGGAACAACTTTCGATGGTGATATATTCTAGTTCTATGCTATTGAGTACACATCGGATGGTTATGTGAAATACACGATTTGGTTCGGTCAGGTGAGCGGAGTAGACACAACTGAAATTGAATCGATTGAAACCTTCTACGATACCTCAGCGCTATCTCCGAACCTTCAGGACAAGACGAAAAGCTACACTCCGACCGAAACAGCGCAGTCCGAGACAATCACTGCCGACACTGGATATGATGGTCTTGATGAAGTCTCAATCAGTGTTGGTGCAATATCATCTACTTATGTTGGAAGTGGTATAGATAGAAGAAGTTCTTCAGATTTAACTGTAAGTGGTTCTACAGTTACTGTACCATCGGGTTATTATGAAAATGATGCAAATAAATCTATTTCAAATGGTTCGGCAACAACTCCTGCAACGACAGTAACTGCCAATCCTTCCATTTCTGTAAACACTACAACAGGTCTTATTACTGCTACAGCTTCGGCTACAAAATCTGTTACACCAACTGTATCAGCTGGTTATGTATCGAGTGGTACAGCTGGGACAATTACTGTCAACGGTTCTAATACAGAACAGCTTTCAACAGTCAACGGATCTACGATCACTCCGACTGAAAGCTCTCAGGTGGCTGTAGCAGCAAACAAATACACTCTTGGAGCTGTAAATGTAGGAGCTATTTCGAGTACTTATGTAGGTTCCGGAATCAACAGACTGGATAGTACGGATCTTTCAGCTTCTGGAGCTACTGTAACGGTTCCGGCAGGTTATTATGCTGAAGCTGCTACGAAGTCTATCTCAAATGGTTCTGCTACGACTCCTGCAACTACTATAACAGCTAATCCTTCGATATCCGTTAATTCAAGCGGACTTATTACAGCAACTACAAGTGCTACGCAATCTATAACCCCGACGGTCAGTGCTGGCTATGTTTCTTCAGGAACATCAGGTACTGTATCAGTTAGTGGTTCAAATACTTCACAACTTACTGTTCAAGCTGCAACAACTATTACTCCAACTACAAGTAGTTAGACTGCGGTTGCGGCAGGTAGGTATACTACCGGCGCTGTTACGGTCGCCGCAATTCCTTCAAATTATATAGATGCAACATCAATTAAAACATATTATACAGGTTCTACTGCTCCAGCTAGTTCTTTAGGAAATAATGGAGATTTATATTTATAGATTGGATAAAGGAGGGAATAATATATGGCAACCATAAGACTTATTCCTTCTACTTACACACGAAGTAGTACTAATAGAGTTACTGTTACCGATGCTTCAAACATGTATAATAATACAGACCATACTAGCAATTATGCTTCTATTAGAGGTAGAAACTCATCTAGTAGTGGTCCTTATTATGCATTTATACATGGTTTTAATTTTGATAGTGTTCCTTCTGATGTAATAGTTAATAGTTTTACTATTAAAATTAGATGTTATAAAAATAGTTATTTAGCAACTGGCTCAAGTTATAGATTAAGACTGGCAAGTACTCCATCTAATAACTCAGCAATTTCAAATACTGTTTTATCTTCTGATATTGGAACAACAAGTACAGTTTATACTTTTCCAAATGGTTCTTTAACATGGGATACTATTAAAAATTATGGAAGTGATTTTTCTGTTGAAATTCCATTAATGTCAACAAGTAATCAATATCCATATTTATATGTATATGGTGTTGAAATAGAAGTTGATTATTCTATACCTGTTTATCATAATATAACTGCAAGTAGTAATGTTAGTGGAATTATAATAAATCCAACATCTGAAACTGTAGTAGAGAGTAATGATTTAACTCTTACAATAACATCAGATGGTACTCCTTTTATTATTACAGATAATGGTAATAATGTAACAAGTTAGTTAGTACAATCTCAACCTACTGGTTCAATAACAGCAATTGCTTCTGATTATGCCAATTTAAGTAATGGTATTACAATAAATAGTAGTTATCCAATTTCAAGAGCATATGAAGATTCATCAGATACTTCTACATATGCAAGATTAGATTATAATACAAGTACAACTGGATATATTGAATTATTATATGATTTTTCAGAAATTCCAGCTACTGCTACTATTACTAGTATTTCTGCTTAGGCTAGATTAAGAATTAGTAGCACTACAAGAATGACTAATACAATATGTCAATTATATACTGGATCAACTGCAAAAGGTAGTAATTCTACAATTACTTCTACTTCTTCTGGTGGTTCTTTAATTAATTTAACACCTGGAAATTGGACTAGATCAGAATTAAATAATTTAAGAATGAGAATTGGGGCAACTAGTTCTTCTTCTACAAGTTCTAAATATGTATATATATATGGAACAGATATTACTGTTTCATATGAATCTGAAGGAGAGTTATATTTTTATACAATTTCTAATATAACCACCGATCATACAGTTTTAATTACTACTGGACAAACTATATCTGTTACTGGAGTTAGTCTTAATCAAAATACGGCAACAATTAGTGCTGAAGAAACTATATAGTTAATAGCAACTGTATTACCATCTAATGCAACTAATAAAAATGTTACTTGGAGTAGTAGCAATACAAATATAGCTACTGTTTCAAACGGATTAGTTTCTGGTGTTAGTCAAGGTAATGTAAGAATAACAGTTACTACAGTAGATGGAAATTATACTGCTTATTGTGATATAACTATTACACCACCAATTACTTATGATTATGTTAGAACATATACTCTTATACCTGGTAAAAATTATCTTATTGCTAATGGCGAAACTGGTTCTGTATATATTTTAACAAATGAATCGGGTGGATCAAGAATTTTACAAGGTTAGGCTGTAACTGTAACTAATAATAAAATAACAATTAATAGTTCTATTAAATCAAAAGCAGAATTTTCTTGTTCTCTATCAGATTCAAATAATAATATTACAACTTGTATTATGAGTAATGGACAATATTTATATACTGATAGTGGTACAGGTTTAAGATTTAATACAACAAATAGTATTGATAGATTTTGGCATTATAATGGAACAAAATTTTGGCAATTTAAAAGTACATCTTCTGATGGCTTTACCGATACTTCATCAGAATATAAATATTATTTAACTCTCAGTAATGGGAATTTTACGGACAATCATGTTACATCTCCAAGTATTGAAGATAGTGATATACCAGCGATATATTTATTTGTTGAAGACACTGGAGATAATGAATCATTATTTTTAAAACAAAATGGATCTTGGACACCAGTAATTCATCTTTATCATAAAGAAAATGGTTCATGGATTGAAAAAAATTTATCTTATTTATCTGATAATAATATAACTCAATTAATACAAGGATAAAAAAAAATAAGGGGAAAACCTATTTTATTAGGTTTTCCCCATTTTTTTATTTTACGCAAGAATATCTCTCGCTGTTAAGCTTGTCCATCATAAGATCCCAAGCAGTAAGTCCCTTCATCACCTGTTCGAAGATTACAGGACTCATACCAGACACATAGTTTACAGTGCCATCATTTTTCATAGCAATATTATTACTACGAGCATCGACATTCCAGAATGTCAGCTGAGGCATACGATAACCATACTGAGCCCACTTTCTCTTCATGGACTCAAACAGAGTCTCACGAGAAGAAATATCGTTCAAATAATGATTAGAATATCCCCAACGATCTTTAGAACGAGGACCAGAAGTAACACAGGAATTAAATTCCATGTCACTGATAACAATGAGGTTATCAGGAATATCCTTCTGAGAACAATGGTTACGAATTGCGGTGTTAAGCATAAGGTCAAAAGCGGCCTCCACATTTGTACTTCCACCCCAATCTGCCTTCAGCACACGAGCTGCCTTATCGCAGAAATCCACACCTTCAATTTCAACGAAAGTAGGATTAGAAGAGAAAGTCATAAACTTATTATGGAATGGACCCTGTGCCTTTTCAGCACAATACATTCCAAGAGAAATAGCCACATTGATAGGAGCAGATGCTTCATTGCCACACATAGAACCAGAGGTATCTACGATAGCCATTCCATTAAAAGTTGCTTCATTGAAATAATCTGCAAGATTATCCCAATACTTATTCACCATTAGGCGATCAGTATCACTATAATCCTTTCTAGAACCATACCAATATCCACCACCAACACCCATAACCTTAAGAGCTTCTGCAACACACTCATAAGGATAAAGAGTCTTGGCATTAACCTTCTTGGTTTCATCCTTCGCAAAAGCTTCATACTTCGCCTTGATAATATCACGACGAGCAAAAGCATTACGATACTTCAGACCAGCCTTAGAAGGAATCTTATCGAACTCGATTTCATCCCAACGATTTTCAGACATAAGTCTTTCAAGTACATTAATACGCTCACGCAGAATAGAAAGAGTCTTTCTGTACTGCTTGTGAGTCATATCAAAATATTTGCGAGTAAGATTACCAAGCATGCGGGATTCCGCACTAGAAGTATTCTCAGACTTCAGCCACTTTGCAAGAAGAGACGGAGTCTTGCAAGATACATCAAGAGCAAGCTGCTCTTTCAGCATCTGAAAAGCTTCCTTCTCCAGCTTTGTGCCGACGAAAGAATACAGATCATCCCAACGACCAAACTCAGAAACATTTACAAGGTTTCTGCGCATAGCATCAGTATAATGATCAGCTGCCCACTTCAGACAAACGCGGAAAAATCTGCGCTCACCCTGACCTCCGCGCACATCACGCAGATAAAACAGGCACTTCAGCGCATATACAGGATTCTCTTCATATGCGTTCTTAAACAGAAGAATTACATCTTCATCACTTCTGGAACGATATGCGCCACCCAGTGCAAACATATCAAGCAGCTTAATGCCAGTAGTAGTTCTCTTAACTGCACCATTCTCGGTATAACTAAAGTTATTAGTTTCCTGAAGTCCTGCAATAAACTTATTCATAATATTGTTCTCCTTTTGTTCTTATTGACTCCTCTTGGATCAAGAGGAAAAAACCAATTATTTATTTCTTAATTATTATATATATATTATAATAAAAATTTTTTAAAAAATCAATAAAAGATTTTTTAAGACGCCTATGGGTCATGATCCCATACCTGGAGTTTTGCAGACTCCCATCCATCCAATTAGACGAAAGCGTCAAAACGGGGAGTAAGCTCCCCTTGAGTTAATTAAAACCAAAAACCATTAAAAAGATGCCTGAATGAATCAAAAGGGTTAAGATCTCCAGTATGTACTGTCATATGGAATGAGCCATAATCCTTTACAAAAGCATTAAGAAGATCTTGATAGTGTTTGTATGTTTCACAAGATGCCTTATATGCTTCTTCAACTTCATTAGCACGAGCCTTACGTTCTGCACTAAGTTTTTCTTCTTTTGCTTTCTTCTCAGCAAGTGCCTTTTCTTTTTCAGCTTTTTCTTTTGCAACTGCTTCATCAAATGCCTTCTCTGCAGCGAGACATTCATCTACAGTTGTATACCACTTTTTTGTTTTTTCACTCAAAATTTTCATTGTAAAATTCCTACCTTTCACAAATTTTTACACAATAATCTATTCTTATATTGTGCATGGCTGGGCCCAGAATTGAACTGGGGACACGCGGATTTTCAGTCCGCTGCTCTACCAACTGAGCTACCCAGCCAAAATAAAGTGCGCGTGAGGCGATTCGAACCCCTGACAGGAATATTCCCGACGGATTAAAAGTCCGTTGCCCTACCACTAGGCGACACGCGCTTTTATATTAAATTAAATTCCAATCTTCTTCAGAATAAGAATTTATATCACTTTTATTTCTTGGTAATTCATAACTATCGCACCATTTACGAATTGTATTATCTGTAACTTTATACATTGATCCAATTTTAGTAAATGGCATAGTCCTTACCATAATTTTTAATTCTTCTCTATTGGGACGATTTTGAACAACTCTTTTTTGATTTTTAGGATAGCATTTTCCACAATAATCTGTTTTAGAGTTATATGCTATTTCAGCTCCACAAACACGACAATATTTTTTTGGATGCTCAATAGCATGTTTAACATTTTTTCCACAATAAGTATTCTGAATACTGTCACAATTTGGACAAAGCCATCTTAAATTTTCAATTACATTATTATGATTATCTCCATCTATATGATCTAATCTTAATGTTAATTCTTTTCCTTGCCATTCTTTTAATCCACAAATAGCACATTTATATTCAACTAAATTTTTCTTTAAAAAACGATGTCTTAATGTATCTTGTGAAACTTCTGAATCTTTACAAAATACTTCTGCTTCAGTTCTTTGAACTCTACCTCTAAATCCAACTTTTTCCATAAAATTTTTACCATATAAAAATAAAAAAATAGGGAAGAAAAACTATTAAGTTATCTTCCCTAAAAAAACAACAAAAAACAGAGAAAAGATGACTTTTCTTATATTATTGTAATATTCTATTTGAAAGATTTACAAAATATCATCATTTTTAATTCTCCTATTTTTGTATAAATATATTGGTTATGTAGCTTACTCATCTATGTTAGCAGAGTCTTTAATTACGAGAGCCACTCTCTAACATATAACTTTTAGCTACCCAACATATTTTAAATTTACATATCTGATTTTCCTGTAAGAAAAAAGGTAAATTTGCTGTGAGGCTCTCAAGTTTCCTATAAAAATGGAAATATTTTATTTAATAAATCCATTTAAGCGAGTGATGGGAATCGAACCCACCCATCCAGCTTGGAAGGCTGGCGTACTAGCCGATGTACTACACCCGCATTAATGAGTATTTTTTTTTGTTGAAAATACTCTAAAAACAACTTAACACAGAGGGACTTCCAAAGAGGGAAAGAAAGTATTTTTAACTTTCTATATATATTATACAAAAAATTTTTAAAAAAATCAAATTATTTCATTTTACACATTTTATACCATTTTTTATATTCTTTTTCTTTATCAGGATAAGGATAAAATTTATATCCCCATTTAAGCCATTCACTTATTTGATGATTCCAATATTCTTCCCATGTATAAAGTCCACCATAATCACAAATATTCCATGACTCATGAACTTTTTTATAATCGTTGTTTTTTAAAGTATTTTCATATTTTTTTAAATACATTCTAACTTTAGAATTAGCAATTCTTTTTTTCCATTTGCCTTTATTATCTCCAGCATATGCGTGCTTTTTATAAGAGCGCGACATAAAACCATCTCCTTTAATAATTATTTTTAATAGGATAAGATAATTCAGTTAGATTATATCCATTTTTTTTAAACCATTTATGTAAGACTTCTCTTTCACTACATTTGTTAGACGGTATCTCATATACAATTAACACCACAATAGGTTCTTCTATAAATCCGTCATTTTCCTTGACAACATTAGATAATCTTTCTAAATTTGATATAATATATTTAAAATCTAATGAATCATAATATTGCGCGAGCTCGGTCATAAATCCGCAATGTTCAGGATCTCTAGTAGCCATTGGGCAAGCCGGCCCGCAAGCTGTTTTCTCATTATATCTCTCTTTTGGAAAATGAAGAATAGGAGCTCTTAATCCATTCCAAACACCTTTTTTATCTTTAAATACAAAATCATATGATCCTGTAAAATTATGGTACCATTTTGGGTCCCACATTGCTGTAGATACTGGAATCATATAAGGTTTAAAATTTCGTATTTGATAAAAATAAGAAGTATATATTTTCATTCTATTGAATTAATCTAATTAATTCCAACCAAATAAGCAGAATTACAATAAGGACATTTTAAAATGTGGTCATCAATTTTTTGATTGATACTTGCACCACAATTATAACATTTTAAAGAAATTAAATTAGGAGTGTGTTTTTTTAAATAATTAGACATAGCTTCATCAAACACTTCTGAACTTAATCCTATACTATATGTAGTTCCGTTAGTTATTAAATTTGTTATTGTTTTATTTTTCATTTAAGATTTAATTCTGCTTCTTTTAAACACTTTTCTATAATTTCTTGAACTATTTCAGCAACAGTTTTACCAAATGTATATTTAGTACCAACATTTGCAAGTTCTGTTTTAATACGTTCAGTTTCATCTTTAAATGTCATATTTTTTTCTCCTATAAGAAAAAACGGGGAATATAGGAATCGAACCTATAACAACGTGCTCCAAAAGCAAAAATATGTTGCTGTTACTGAATATATCTAATCAAATTATACGCGCTCTACCATTGAGCTAATTCCCCAAGTGCGGGCGACGAGATTTGAACTCGTACGAGGTTGCCCTCATGGGATTTTAAGTCCCAGGCGTCTGCCAATTCCGCCACGCCCGCAATTTCTTTTTCAAGACAGCTTAGTTGATTTTATTAGAGCTGGATTCGAACCAGCGAGAAAAACTTCAAAATGTTTTTTGTATATCCGCATACTTGGAATCAATTAAGATTAGTTTGCTGTATCTGTCTTTTCAATTTTATTTTTTAATTAAGCACTTTCTTTTAATTCTTCAATTTCATATATCATTTCTTCAATTCTTTTTAAATCTTTAATACAGTAGTTTTTTCCTTGATGTCGTCCACCAGCTCTCCATAAAATATTACCATTGGTTTTAGCTGAACACATCGGACAAGAACAGTGGATTTTATTTTTGCTATATTGATGAAGATTATCATAATATTCCCAACGATATGCTTCGTGGCAAATATTTCTTTTTCTAATAGCTTTTGTCCAATCGTTATGACGACGTTCCGCACTAGTTCTATACATAGGCAAAACCTCCTACAATATTAAATTTTTAAATCCGGCCCCACTGGGATTCGAACCCAGACAACCTCCTTCAGAGGGATATTACGGTTTTAGAGACCGGTGTTCTACCGTTAAACTATGGGGCTATACCATGCTCCAAGACGCATAATTACTGGAATCGAACCATTAGATTTGTTTTACAGACAAATTTTCAACCAATGAAAGGATTAAAGATTGCTGTGAGCGTCTTTATTAGATTTTATCATATTCTTCTTGCTTAATTAATTTTTTTATTTTATTTTTTTCTCTTTTTTTGAACACAGAATTGTATTCTTTCATAACTTTACAGTTATTACAATTTTTTCGATTTTTACAAAACCAACAATTATCATTATCCCACCAAACCCATCGTGGGACAGAAGGTCTTGGTTTTCTATATAGAGTATTTTTACCCATAACGACGTGTGAGGGACTCGAACCCCCAAGCCGCTATTAACGAACCAACAGTTTTCAAGACTGCCCCCTCATCCAGCCGGATACACGTCACATAGATTCTTTAAGATCATAAGCATGCTTTTGAGCCAATGTCTGTGCTGTTAATGCATCACTATAATAAGAACTCATGCGCTCATAATATTCTCTTGCTTCATCAAGAATTTTCTGTGCTTCATTAATTTTCTTTTGCGCACGTTTAGCTCTTTTTTCAGCTACTTTCATATCACATCGAGCTTTAGCAAGAACTTTTCCTTTTTCAATATCAAAATCATCTTTTGGATCTGCTTTTGCAATTCCTCTAACTACTTTACCAGCATAGGTTGAAATTGCAATTACTTTTCGATTTTTTTCATCTGTAAAATATCTATATCGCGCCATAATTTTTCCTTTTCTTAATTTTTTTCTATATATATTATAC
>JAJBWD010000164.1:0-11160 GCA_032907345.1 Bacillota bacterium
ATGAATACAAATAAGAGAAGAGCTCTTAATGAATCAAAGTATAACGAAAGAAGAGCAGAATGTGATGAAGCACTAAAAATAATAAATAAATATCATAAGGCAGATACACTTTGCTCTTTAACACCGGAAGAATTTGAAAATTTGAAATCATATATTAAAAAGATAAACATAAGAAACAGGGCAGAGCATGCAGTGAATGAAAATCAGAGGGTTAAAATGGCCTTTACAGCATTAAACCATGGGAAACTTTTAGAGTTTGGCAATCTATTGACAGAATCTCATAATTCACTCAGGGACCTTTATGAAGTTACAGGAAAAGAGCTGGATACCATAGTATCCGAAGCTTTAATGGCTGAGGGCTGTATTGGAGCAAGAATGACAGGAGCCGGCTTCGGAGGATGCGCCATAGCAATAGTCCTAAAAGCTAAGGCAGATGAATTTAAGAAAACCGTTGCCGAAAAATATGAAAAAATAATAGGCTATAAGCCGGATTTCTATATAACAGGAATAGGAAACGGAACCTGTGAAATATAAGAATAATATCTATAAAAAAGTGCAGGCTAACTGTTTATATCAGCCTGCACCATTTTATATACCTCCAGTGTTTTAGCTGCTGTTTTTTCCCAGGAAAAAAGTTTAGACCTTTCATAACCTAAATCTCCATAGAAACTGAGAAGCGATTCATCTGATAAAAGTTTAAGAATTGCATCTCCCAATTCTGCTTTGGAATAGGGATTGACAAGAAGCCCGGAGTTTCCCACAACTTCAGGAATTGATGAAGTATTTGAAGAAATAACAGGAGTTTTGCAGCTCATTGCCTCTAAGGGCGGCAGTCCAAATCCTTCAT
Source organism: Bacillota bacterium (assembly GCA_032907345.1). Lineage (GTDB taxonomy): Bacteria > Bacillota > Clostridia > Clostridiales > Clostridiaceae > JAJBWD01. Next base: position 848 of record JAJBWD010000164.1, read on the forward strand.
AAAATGATGGATAAACAAAAACAGAGCAGCCATTATAAAATATTGGAAGCATTTCTTCTTCAAGAAAACCTGTAAATATAATTTCATTTTCCATATTAGAAGATGATACCTTGGCTTTAAGTTCATTTAATGTTTCCTTTCCGGAGCCTGCAATAACAAGAGAGAACTTAAGGGGAAGGTCTTTATATATATTAATAAATGAATCAATGACCGATTCTACATTTTTCCTCTTGCTGAAACCTCCTATATAGAGAATGAACGGAGAATTAACATTATATTTTTCTTTTATATATGACTGGCACTTTTCTTTGTCCATAGGCCTGAATATTTCACTTGCAGCAAGAGGCGTAACATGAACATTCTTTTCTTCCACCGGAAAATATCTTAAAATGTCTTTTTTTGAGTATTCTGATACAGTTATTATTTTATCTGCTTTGTAAATAGACTTTGGGACACAGGATATGAATTTTTTAAGATATCCATTTCCTACAGTTTCAGGCATGGTATATGGGATTAAATCATGAATCGTTATTATCAGCTTACTCCTCAGGTTATCAGATAATCCCATGCCATTTTGAGGTATATGATAAATATCTATATTCTAATCAGAAAAATATTTAGGAAAATAGCTGTCTTCAAAAAAACTGTGATGTTTTTTTGAAGACAGTATAAACAATGAATTATTTCTTTTATATTTCTCATAATCATCTCCAGCCCAGGGCAGATAAAACATATCCTCCCTGTCTATTTTAAGCAGGCCTGATAATATATTATCGGTATAGGTGCCTATACCTGTTCCTTTATACCAATTAATACCTCTGCAATCTATAGCTACCTTCATATATCTCTCCAGATAATACTATCTATAATATTAATATTAAAAGTGACACAGAATTGTGAAAAGCACAAATGAAATTTAAGTGAATATAATAAAATAGAGTAATAAGAAGGGGCTAATATGGAATTTGATAAGCTGAAATATGTAATAGAGGATAATTATGGCTTAACTCCTAAAAAAATTGAAAAGATTAAGAATATATTCAAGATTACCTGTGATAATGGAACATATACCCTTAAGGTAATACCTTATTCAAAGGAAAGATTGAATTTCATATTAGGAGCTTATAAGCACCTTATAGAAAAAGGTCTTAAAGAGATTTTAGATATTATAAAAACTAAAAATGGCTGCGATTTTATTGAAATAGATCAGGGTTATGCCTATCTGAATAAGTTTTTTGAAAGCCGGGTAGTATCTTATGATAATCCATTCGAGCTTTCACTGTCAGCAAAGGCCCTGGGGCGGCTTCATAAGTTTTCCCGAGGCTTTAAGATAAATGAAGAAATGGATATAAGGGCTTTATGGGGGCTGTGGCCATTAAACTTTAAAAATAAAGAGAGGGACATTTTATCATTTAAAAAGGAGATATCAAAAAAAAAGGAAAAAACAGATTTTGACTTAGGCTATTTAAGTCTTATTGATGATGAAGTAGTATCAATCGAGCAGTCCTTAGAGAAAATAATAAACAGTAATTATGAAAGTCTCATGAAAGAAGAAGTAGTATTGGAAGGCTTTTGCCACCATGATTTTGCTCATCATAATATTCTTATAAATAATGATCTGGATATGAAAATAATTGATTTTGATTATGTGCTTTTAGACTCTCATCTTCATGACTTAGCCTCCCTTATTATAAGAAAGATGAGATACAACAAATGGAGCATAGAGGATGCCCTGTTCATAATGAAAAGCTATAACAGTGAGTACAGGATAATAGAAGAAGAGTTAGAGGTAATGGATGGCTTTATACAGTTTCCACAGGATTTCTGGCAGGTTGGGATACAGTATTACATTGAAAAACAGCCCTGGGGAGAAGATTTTTTTAATAAAAAGATTGAGAAAATTTATTTAGACAGAGAAGGCAAGGCAAATTTTATAAATAAATTTAATAAAATATCATATAAGCAGGTGATTAAATGAATAATTCTCCTAATTTAAGCTGCTATTTGTATTTAAAGGGAATAGTTCAGGCAGACTCTTTTGATGAGGAATACCTGGAATCCATAAAAAAAGTTGATAAAAATAGTGTACTAAATCATATTGAAACCCTGGCAAAATTCCATAAAAGCTCTATGGGATGCTTCCTTCCCCAAAGCATTATAAAAAATAAAATTGGAAGGACGGTTTTGTATAATAGGACCTCCCTTAGAAAACTAAGCCTTTACTTTGAAAAGATGAATAAAAACCCGCGAAATATTTTTGAAGAGCTGCTGCAAAGCCGGGGAGAAGAATTGATCAAAAGAGCAGAAACCTCATTAAACCATATTTATCTTGGAGAGTATTTAGAACTTATTAAAAGATCCATGAAGAGAAATGAGCTTTGCATTAAAAATTCATATTTTGATAACATAAGGAGAAATGGAAAAATTGAAATATTAAACAGTGATAATATCTGCTATGATATGGTTGAAATTGACGGGCTTTATTTATTTATCAAGCTTAAAAGCAAAAATAGTGATTTTGACTATAGGGAACTTATTAAATTCTTTATAAATGCTGAAAACCTGACTAAGGAAAGCGGTGATTTTATGGAAGCCCTTCTTTCATACCCCTACTATTTCATGAAATGTGCAATAAGATATATAGACAGAAAAAAAGAATGGGAGGAGGAATATTATAAAAAAAGACTGATTAAGTCCATAGAAAAAGATGGAGAAAGCATAATTTGAGGTGATATATGGAGCTTTTGAAATATAACCTGGAGGATGAACTGTTTAACAATTATGATCTTGCTGTATCCGAGGCTGTTCCAAACCGTAAGGTATATTTACTTTTTACTGATCATGGTGAAAAATATTTAAAAAAAATAGACTATCCTGTAAATGAACTTCATTTTATATACAACAGTCTCTTATATATAAGTGAAAAATTCGACAGGGTTGTTTCCTTTTATAAAACAAAGAAGGGAGACATTTATACAAATTATAAGGGGAATAATTATACTATACTTAATAAGGTGGAGGGCAGGGAAGGAAGTTTTCTAAATCCGGTTGACATATCATATATGACAGCAGCCTTAAGAGAGCTTCACAGCGCATCCAGAGGTCTTAAAACTGAAATTATTGAAAGAAACAAAACAGGGGATTTAATAAAGAACCTGAAAAATAAATTATGTAAATTGGAACTTTTTTATAATATAGGAAGTATTACAAATACAGATTTTTCAAAGCTTTTTATTAAATATTATAAAAAGTATGAAGAAGAGGCGAAAAAAAGCATCAGCATTTTAGAAAGTTCTGATTATTTTAAGCTTTGCAGTGATGAAAAATATATTTCACTGAACCATCACGATCTGGCCCACCATAATGTAATAATTAATGGAGATAAAGCATATTTTATTGACTTTGATTATTCCATAATAGATCTCAGAGTTCATGATATTTCAAATTTTATAAATAAGACAAATAGAAATTTCAATTATGATTTTGAAAAGTGCAAAAGCATTTTAAATGAGTATAACAAGGAAGACATTTTAAGTCCTGAAGAAATAAAGGTATTATTTGGCATGCTTCTGTTTCCTATAGATGTTTATAATCTGGCTTACAATTATTTCACGAAAAATAAATTATGGCAGGAAGAGGATTTTCTAAGCAGACTGAGGGATAAGACAGAAAAAAATGAATTCAGAGAAATGTTTTTAAATGAATTCCAAAAAATCTGCTGACTCCTAAAAAAAGGAGTCAGCAGTTATTTTTTTGTAGATTTCCAGGGTCTCTCTGGCAGTTTTCCTGAAACTGAGTTTTGATACCTTGTTTAATCCCTTTAATATAAGTTTTTTCTTAAGAGAATCGTCGCAGAGCACCCGCCTCATTTCTTCAGCTAATTTATCAATATCATAAGGATCCACCAGGATAGCTGCATCTCCTGCTATCTCAGGAATAGAAGTAACATTTGAAGCAATAACAGGAACCATGCAGGCCATAGCCTCTATAGGGGGTAGACCAAAGCCCTCATAAAATGAAGGATATACGAAAAGCTCACTGGCAGAATAAAGATAAGGCATATGATTTAGCTCAACGAATCCTGGAAATAATACTTTATCTTCCACCTTTAATCTTATGGCCTCGTCTTTATACATGTCATAGGATTTACCCTTCTTTCCTGCTATCACCAGCTTCTCTTTTATATTATATTTCTCTGCCAGGCAGGAATATGCTCTTATAAGTCCTAAAATATTTTTTCTTGGACTAAAGCCTCCCACAAAAAGTATATAATCTCCTTCAATACCATAATTATTTCTCATGAGAATCTTTGAGTATTCCTTATTTTCTCTTTTATACATTTTTTCATTAGACAGGTAGGTGACATATATCTTATCTTCCGGAAATGACAGGGTTTTTGCTATATCTTTTTTTGAATAATTTGAAACTGTTATTATCCCATCGCATTTTTTTATTATTTCCGGGACTTCTTTATTGAATATCCTAAGGTAGTTTTCACCTACAGTTTCAGGCATTTTAAGAGGGATAACATCATGAAGGGTTATTACAAATGGACAAACCTTTTCATTTGGAAGTCCTATGCCGTTTTGAGGTACATGATATATATCCACCTCATTATCACCCAGGATATTAGGTATATTTACTTCATCCCAAAAATTATCTTTTCTGTTTGAAGAAATTTTTTTTATATTAAAATTCCTTGCCGGCTTAAATTCTAAATCAGAATCTTCAGGCATAAATATAATGTAATCATTATGCTTATCTTCTTTTGAAAGGTTGGATATAAGCTGATAAGTGTAATTACCGATGCCCGTTCCTCTATACCATTTGGAAGCTCTACCGTCTAAACCAATCCTCAAGGCAGTACCTCAAAAAATCATTATATTCTATTATATGACTAAATTTGTATTTAGTTCAGCTTAGTATTCTAAATTTATATTAAAAACATATAGTTATAGGGGGTGTTAAAAAATGATGAGAGAATTTGAAATAGAAAGGCAATTTGGAATAAAAATTGAAAACCTGAAGCCAAATAAAGGCGTATATATATTAAAGACAAATATGGGGACAAAATGCCTTAAGAAAATTGACTATGGTGTTCAAAAGCTTTATTTTGTATATGGTGCTAAAGAGCACCTTATAAATAACGGATTTAAAAATGTGGATAGGTACTGCTTAAATATTGAGGGGAACCCTTATGCAATTGTAAATGAAGATATATATACATTGTCCGGATGGATAGACGGTGTGGAATGTGATTTCCATAAGGCGCAGGATATCATAGAGGCTGCTAAAAAGCTGGCAGAGCTTCATCTTTCATCAAAGGGCTATGAGCCGCCCGAGAACAGTAAGCTTAAAACGGATTTAGGCAGATGGCCTCACCTGATGAGTAAGAGGACAAAAGGAATGGACAAGATGAAGGAAATGGGCAGAAAAAAAGGAAGATATACAGAGTTTGACCTTTCATATGTTAAGAATCTGGAGTTTTACAAAAACTTAAGCAAGAAAGCAATGAATATAATTGATAACAGCAATTATTTAAAATTATGCCAGATAGCTGACATTGATAAAAGCTTCTGCCACCATGATTATACTTACCATAATATTATAATTGACAAGGACCAGAATTATAATGTGATAGATTTCGATTACAGCAAAAGAGAAATAAGAGCTTATGATATTTCTTCCTTTTTGACTAAGGTATTAAAGAGAAATGACTGGAAGATTGAATATGCCAAGCTGATTATTAATTCATATAATCAGGTATCAGAAATAAGCCAGGATGAAATAAGAGTAATATATTCATTTTTAATATTCCCGCAAAGATTCTGGAGACTGGCAAACAGATATTACTACAACGAAGTAAACTGGTCTCAGGCTACCTTTGAAAAAAAGCTTCAGGAGCTTAATTCAGAGCAGAATAAATTTTTGAATTTCATAGAAGAGTTTAAATCTAATTTTGATCTGAAGGACTAAAATTTCACCTATTTTCAATATTCCCATAATATATAATATATATAATCTGGAGGAATATATGGAAATAGGTGATATTGTTGTAAGGAAATCCTATGGAAAGGATGTTACGTTTAAAATAATTGATATAAGTGAAAAAAATGGAATAGTGCAGTGTACTCTGGAAGGAATAAACTTAAGACTGATTGCTGATTCGCCAATTGAAGATTTAGAAAAGGCAAATGAAAATAAATTATCGGATAAGGAAAAGGATTTAAACAGGAAGATAAATCAAAATATTAAAAAAATAATTTTGAATAGGTTGGACAACAAAGGATACAGGGGATACAGGCAGAAAACCGAAACTAATTTATCATTTGGAAGACCGGGCAGGGTTCTCCATATAGATGGAGATAAAAATTACTTAACCCAGTGTATGAACCTGTATAAACAGCTTTCTATAGAAGCCTTTGGAAGTATAATTAAGGAAGAGGAGCAGCCTCTTAAAGTTGTAGAATTAGTAGAGCAGATAAGACCGGATATAGTTGTTCTCACAGGTCATGATGCTCTTTTAAAATCAACAAATAACTATGCTGATATAAATTCCTATAAAAATTCAAAATATTTTATACAATCAGTACAAAACTTAAGGAAATATGAGCCGGACTATGATGACCTGGTTATTTTTGCTGGTGCTTGTCAGTCTTATTATGAAGGAATTCTAAATGCAGGCGCTAATTTTGCCTCATCACCAAACAGAGTATTGATACATTGCCTGGATCCGGTATTTTTATGTGAAAAAATATCATATACCAGTGTTGAAAGGATAGTTTCAATAAAGGAAGCCCTTGAAAATACCATTACAGGGACAAAGGGGATAGGAGGACTGCAGACAAGAGGCAAGTATAGGGAGGGCTATCCAAAATCAACTTTTATATAGAAATTTATATAATAAGGGACGGCTCACAGGAACCGTCCCGGTTTTTATGGAGATTGCATAATTACCGACCGCTGGTCCATGTTGAAAATAACGAATTTTCACCGTTTTTTCAACATGGAATAAATTATGCAATCTTTTTTATTTCGCGTAATAATTGATAAGACTTCCTGATAAAATTATATCCCTTTCATCCTCAGTAAGATTTTTTAGTTCAAGCATAACTTTTTTAACTTTATTCTTATTTAATATATAAGCTTCAAATCTCTCTGTGCAGTGCTGAATATTATCTCTTATGCCGGGTATGAAGATGTAATCACCAATTTCAAAGTCAGCATCATTTATGTCAGATATTATAAGGGGCAGCATTCCCCAGTTGATTAAATTGCTTCTGTACCTTTTAGTAGCATATTCTGCAGAGATGTTAGCTAATCCTCCAAGCACTTTCTGGCAGGAAGCTGCCTGTTCCCTTGCAGAACCATCACCGGGTTTAACAGCAAATATTACACTTCCTATTTGAGTTTTAGCAATCAGGTCAGTTAAAGCCTCTTCTGTGATATTTTCGCTTCCGGGAATTTGCTTAAATGTAAGCTTTAATTCCTCTGTTATATCAGCATTTTCCTTATTTACTATGGAAAGTCTGTTTTTCTCTAAAGCCTGTACAGCTTTTGCCCTCTTTACATATGCCGGATCTTTCCTTGATAAGGTGAACTCTGCAAGCTTCAGCGGATTTGACCTGTAGGATGAAGTTTCTCCGGAGGGGATAAGTTCATCTGTAGTAGTAACCGGATCTTTGATGACTGAAACCATTTTAAGGAGTATGTTATCTGTAAGGGCTGACATTTCCGGCCAGTCTGCAATATTAGGGCCATATTTTAGTTCAGCCTCATTATTTGGATTTCCAAAGCCATTGTAAACTCTGTTTTTATATATTTTGTCATTGAAGTTATATATAGACTTGGTAACAGGAATATCAATTTCTGCAGCAGAAGTTAAAAAACCTCCATTTACGGATGTAGCTGCAATTGATAATGAATCCATTAAGGCAACGGAAGCGATCTGTCCGGAGCCTGGCTTTGAACCTTCTCTGTTAGGAAAATTCCTTGTAGTATGCCTAATGCTGAGTCCATTGTTGCATGGAACATCTCCCGCACCAAAGCAGGGACCGCAGAAAGCTGTTTTAACTGTAACACCGGATTCCAATAGCGTAGATATATAACCGTTGTTTGTAAGCCCCATATATATTGGCTGGCTTGCAGGGTATATACTAAGATTAAAGTAGTCATTTCCAGCGGAATGTTTATTTAAAATATCAGACATTTTAGAGATATTTTCATAGGTTCCTCCGGAACATCCGGCAACAATTCCCTGATCCGCCTTAATTCTTCCATTAACAATTTTATCTGTAAGATTAAAATTTATATTAGGATTATCAATTTGCTTTTTTGCTTCAGCTTCTACGTTTTTTAAAATTTCCTCTGCATTGTTATTCAGTTCTTTTATGCTGTATACATTGCTGGGATGGAATGGGAGTGCAATCATAGGTTCAATTTTATTAAGGTCAACTTTAATAAGGCCGTCATAATATGCCACTATTCCGGGCTGGAGCTTTGTGTAACCCTCCGGGCGGCCATGAACTTTGTAATATTCCTTTACTTTATCATCTGTGCACCAGATTGAAGAAAGACAGGTTGTCTCAGTTGTCATCACATCGATACCGTTTCTAAAATCTACAGAAAGGTTAGAAATTCCGGGCCCAACAAATTCCAAAACCTTATTTTTTGCAAAACCATTTTTAAAAACAGCACTGATTATGGTAAGGGCAACATCCATAGGGCCTACACCCGGGCAAGGTTCCCCTTCAAGGTATACAGCAATAACTTCAGGACTTGCTATATCATAAGTCTTGCCAAGAAGCTGCTTTACAAGCTCAGGACCGCCTTCACCTATACCCATGGTCCCAAGAGCTCCGTACCTGGTATGGCTGTCAGAACCTAAAATCATGTTTCCGCAGAAGGACATCATCTCCCTCATGTATTGATGGATTACTGAAAGATGTGCAGGTACATATATTCCGCCATATTTTTTAGCAGCGGAAAGCCCAAAAACATGATCATCTTCATTTATAGTTCCACCCACCGCACAAAGGCTGTTATGACAATTTGTAAGTACATATGGAATATGAAACTCTTTTAAGCCGCTTGCCTTAGCTGTCTGGACAATACCCACATATGTAATATCATGAGAAGCCAGTGCATCAAATTTTATTTTTAAATTACTTAAATCATGAGATGTATTATGTTTTGCCAAAATACCATAAGTGATGGTATTTTCACGTGAAGTACCAAGCAGTTTATGTAAATCAACTGATTCTTCTCCGTTTGCTTTGATAAGGTTTTCTAGGTTATCCTTAGAATATTGATTTTTACTGCTTAGCAATACATTGTTTTTATAGAGGTATACTCCGCCATTAACAACTTCAACCATTAACATAGCCTCCTAATTATTTATAGTAATATAATATCAATTTTCAATAAAAATGCAAGATAAATTTAATAAAAATGCAAAAATACTTAATAAACATATATTTATTAAGTATTTTCAAAATATTATGCATTATTTTAAAGGCAAAATAGCAAAAAAGCTGTTAATTTATGGCTGACTTTTATACGCTGAATTCATATCCGATTCCCCATACAGTTTTTATGTATTCTGGTTTAGCCGGATCATCTTCAATTTTATTTCTTAAATATTTAACATAAACCATGATGCTGTTGTCGTCAGGGGTATTATCATGCCACACATTCTGATAAAGCTCTTCTTTTGTAAATACCTTGTTTGGGTGTTCCATGAAGAATTTTATAAGCTTTGTCTCTTTTGAAGAAAGTTTAATTTCAATTTCATTTTTGTAGAGTTTATAGCTGTTCAGGTCAAATTTAAATGCTCCGTGAATTATAGATTTTGAATTAACTTCTTCATTTAATATCTGCCTATGTCTTTTAATCTGAGATTTTACATGGGCACAAAGAACCTGAGGGCTGAATGGTTTTGTTATAAACATATCTGCACCTATGTCCAGACCCTTTATGATATCTTCGTCACCCTTTTTCCCGCTAAGAAATATAATTGGTACCTGCAGATTGTGCTTCCGTATTTCAGCTGCTACTTCATAACCGGTGATGCCATCCATTATAATATCTAAAATCACTAAATCAAAGGAATTCTGTCTTATCATTTCAAAAGCCTTTTCTCCATTCTCGGCCTGATAAATGATCATGCCTTCCAATGAAAGTATCCTGGATATTAATTTTCTTATGGGTTCTTCATCTTCAACAACAAGAATTTTTATATTATCCATATTACCCCCGAAAATTATAAAATACATTTATGTATTTTAAATTCTTTTAAGTTCTATTATAGCAGA
>JAJBWD010000165.1:0-3424 GCA_032907345.1 Bacillota bacterium
GAGCCTGCAGCACTTCCTCTTCCGGGACCAGTCATAATATTATTATCATCTGCAAACCTTATAAAATCCCAGACTATGAGAAAATAGTCCACATATCCCATTTCTTTTATAATGGAAAGCTCATACTCCAGCCTGTCCATAAGCTCTTTAGTTACATTTTCATATTTTCTGTTTAAACCCTTGTAACATAAATCCTTAAGGTAAAGGTAAGGGTCTGTTCCCTCAGCTAACGGGAATTTAGGAAGATGTGATACATGGAAGGTATAATCAAAATTACACTGCTCTGCTATCTTTATGGTATTTGTGAGGGCTTCCTCTATATAAGAAAAATGACTGTACATCTCATCCACTGACTTTAGATAAAATTCACCGGAAGGGTATCTCATTCTGTCTTCGTCTTCTACAGTTTTACCTGTCTGAATGCAGAGTAATACATCATGAGCCTTTGAGTCTTCCTTTCTTATATAGTGGACATCATTTGTAGCAATCAGAGGCAGATTTAGCTCCTTTGACAGTTTAATAAGCTCCTTATTTACCTTAAGCTGCTCTTCTATTCCATGATACTGAAGCTCAAGATAAAAAGAATCTTTAAATATATCCTTATATTTTAACGCGGCTTCCTTAGCCTTATCTATTTCTCCTCTTGAGATTAAAGTCTGGATTTCTCCTCCCAGACAGGCAGAAGAGGCAATAAGGCCTTCAGAATGCTTTTTTAAATATTCCTTATCTACCCTTGGCTTATAGTAAAAGCCGTCAATAGATGCTTTTGATACTATTTTCATAAGATTGTGATATCCTGTATCATTTTTAACAAGGAGAACTAAGTGATAGGTTTCACTGGTAGAATCCTTTATACTCATTTCCTTTGATGATACGTATATCTCGCAGCCGATTATGGGCTTAATTCCCTGAGCTTTAGCTTCCTTATAAAATTCAACACAGCCATACATGGCCCCATGGTCAGTTATGGCCAGTGCCTTCATATTAAGCTCTTTTGCTCTTGCTATAAGATCTTTTATTTTTCCCGACCCGTCCAGCAGGGAATACCCGGTATGTACATGAAGATGTACAAAATCTCTTTCCTTTTCCATAAGCAACATCCTATTTTCTTAATATTTTTATTGATAATATGGATTTAGCTACTAAATCTCCCTTTCTGTCTGTCATATCAACCTGAACCTTGCAGAAATTTCTTCCCATATCAAATATATCCGTTTTTAAAGCTATAAAGCTGTCCAGCTGTACAGGTCTTAAAAAATATGTGGATATACTGTCTACAAAGGTGTTAGTATTCATCTTTTTTTTAATACTCATTATACCTGCTGAGGACATAAGCATATTAAGGGTGCTCCAGGAGGCTGTTCCTAAGTCGTCCAGCATCTGGGTAGTGATCTTTCCCTTATATATAACGCTGCCATTGGAATCATCAGCCTCAAAATTCCTGAGTATCTGTTCTCCAAAGCTTTCTCCTGTCATAGGCTGCTTTACTTTATACTGAAGTGCCTTAATTACGTCCTGCCTGCTTATAACTCCCTTAAGCTTCTTTCCTTCAACTACAGGACAGATTTCAATTCCCTCCATTCCCATTATGTGAGATGCATATGCCAGAGTGGTTTTTGGTGTCAGGGTTATTGTGTCCTTGCTCATTATTTTTGAAACAGGTGTAGACGGAAGTGCTCCTATTCCATCCTTTAGTGTTACTATTCCAATTACCCTAAAATCATTATCAACTACAGGAAATCTTTCCTGGTTTATATCCTTTATAAGTTCCTTCCATTTATAAACTGTATCTGCAGCATATAAATAATAAGGCTTTTTCATAATATCTTCAACAAGAAGTATTTCTTTTTTTATTAAGCTTTCAGATAGTGCTTTATTTATCATTGATGCTATGGTAAATGTATCATAGGATGAGGATATAAGAGGAAGGCTCATCTTATTTGCTAAGTTTTTTATCTCCTCCGAGCAGTTGAACCCGCCTGTTACAAGAACACCTGAATTATGCTCCAGGGCTAATTTTTGAGCCTCTTCTCTGTTTCCAACAATAAAAAGGCAGTTCTCAGTCAGATAATTTTTAATAGCATCCAGTGTCATGGCTCCAATTAAAAATTTATCCAGGGTTTTATGAATTCCTCCCCTGCCTCCTAGTATGCTTCCGCCAACAATATTAACAACCTCAGCATAAGTAAGTGTTTCAATATTTTTCTTTTCTACCTTTTCTATCCTCACTGTGCCAACTCTTGGAATTGTTGTTACATAGCCCAGCTTGTCACTGTCTTTAATTGCCCTGTAGGCTGTTCCTTCACTTACATTTAAAGCAGAGGCTATGCTTCTTACAGATATCCTTGTACCTACCTCCAGGGATTTTATATAATTTATTATCAAATCATTTTTATACATTACCTTCCACCCTCTCTGCGAAGCTCCTCTGCTATCTTTTCTATTTTCCTCAGTCTATGATTTATTCCTGATTTTCCAACTTTAGGGCTAAGCATCTCGCCCAGCTCCTTTAATGACTCATCAGGAAAATTAATCCTGATTTCAGCCACTTCCCTTAAGTTTTGGGGAAGTCTGCTGAGCCCTATTTCTCTTTGTATAAGCTTTATGCTTTCAATTTGTCTCACAGCAGCATTTACAGTTTTGCTCAGGTTTGCAGTCTCACAGTTTACTATTCTGTTAACATTGTTTCTCATTTCCTTCATTATTCTTATATTTTCAAATTCCAGAAGAGAGCTGTAGGCACCTATTATACTCAGAGTGTCCACTATCTGTTCTCCTTCCTTTATATAAACTACAAAGCTGTTTTTTCTGCCTATTACCTTTGAATTTATCTTGTAGGAATTAATAAGCTTACTTAAGTTATTTGCATAGTCCATATCGTGGGTTACAAATTCTACATGGTATGCCTTCTCCGGATTGCTTATGCTTCCGCTGCCTAAAAAAGCACCTCTTATATATGCTTTCCTGCAGCTGTCGTTTTTTATTATTTCCTTGGGAATATTGTAATCTATATTCAAATATCCGGAATCCTTGTCTAATACCTTAACCTTATCCAGAATTTCAATAACATGCATACCTTCATTTATCTGAACTATATACAGGTTATTTTTCTTAAGGGAATTACTTTTTTTGACAAGAAGCTTTGAATTTATATTAAATGCATCTTTAAGAAGCTTAAATATTCTCCTGGCAATAGCCGGGTTTTCAGTTGCTATCTGAAAATTTATACCGCTTCCTCCGCTCATGCCCACAGTACCGCTGCCCTTCATCACAGCAGAAAGCTCAGCAATTATATCATCCTTATCATTCTTTTCTACCCTGCAAACTTCTCTTTTAACCTTTGAAGAAAATGACATGTTAATCTCCATTCCGCGCGCCTTCAGGCGCGGCACAAATAGTAATGAAAGTTTTTGACTACCTCCAC
>JAJBWD010000166.1:0-9938 GCA_032907345.1 Bacillota bacterium
ATTAATAGAGAAAAGAGAAAGATTTACCTTAGTGCTATTCTTAGTGCAACAGCCCTTTATATTTATTAAGTCCATTCTTTATTTATCCTCATACTGAGTTCTATATTTATTCATTATCTCACTGAATATATCCGCACTTGATTTTGGCGTAAATGTAATGGCATTTGCTCCTGCTTCTATGGTCCTTTTAATTGATTCAGAGCTTGGCCCGCCAGTTGCAATTATTGGAAATTCAGGATACTCCCTTCTTATCTTTTTAACTACTGCAGGAGTGTTTGAAGCTGCTGATACATTGAAGATATGTGCTCCTGCATTTATTCTCTCTTTTATATCTTCATGTTCTGAGAGTACTGTAACTACTATTGGAATGTCTATTGTCTCTCTCATTTTTTTAATAATTTCATTTGATGTGGGACTGTTCACTACAACACCAATGGCACCTTTAAATTCCGCATCCATGGCCAGGTTTATTACTCTTTTACCTGTAGTTAAGCCTCCTCCTACCCCGCAAAATACCGGTACATCTGAAGCTAAAACCAGGGCCTGGGTTATAATAGGCTGAGGAGTAAATGGGTAAACTGCAATTATTCCATCAGCGTTGCAATTTTTTATTATTGCTACATCTGTAGAAAAAAGAAGAGACTTAATTCTTTTGCCAAATATCCTGATACCGCTGCATTCTCTAATCTCCTGGGGTACCTCTATTATATGGCTTCTTAAATTAGTTTTAACTTCAGGAATATTCTTATTCATTTAATCACTCCTCATCATAATTTCATTATAATTAATGATATCATCTAAAATCATCAAATACAATATAGCAAGTATTTACATTACGTGAATAAAATTGTAAAATACTTTTATTAAGGAAATATATTTTTAGAAAGAGGGATTTATTTTGAAATTAATATTAAAGCAAATGTCAAATATAGTGAATAATATACATGATATTATAATGAGCCTGTTTAAATTATTTGGCTTTAATTTTACGGACAAACAGCTTCACTTTATAGTTATAGGAATTATAGGCATTATCTTATATTTTATAACTAATATAATATTTAAAAAGTTAGCCAGGCTGTCAATCAGGATAATATCATTTATTTATACAATTACTGTTCTTATTGTTCTGGTATTCGGCTTAGAAATTGAGCAAAAGATAACAGGCCGGGGTAATATGGAATTTGCGGATATCGTCGCCGGTCTCTGGGGTTTTCTGTTTATCTTTGCAATTTATCTTTTCATTTTAGGTTCAATATATTTATTTAAACTGATATTCAAGAAAAGTGAAAAAGTTAAGGAGCTTTCTTAAATAAGTAAATTACCTATAGGCTGATTTTCTGGTAAAACAGCGAATGATTATTGAATTTTCCTAAACTCCTGCTTAAGATTATTTATAAGAAAAATGGATTGCCTTTTCTAAAGCAATCCTTAAATTTATTTATGTCTTTTATTATTTCTTACTTGTTCTATAGCCTTAGTAATTGCCCTGATTACATCAACCTGGATCTGAGTATCCAGCTCCTCTACCTTTTTATAAAGCTCACCCTTATCAGACACTACATATCTGGGGGGAAGATTATTTAGAGCAATAGCCTTTATGTCCATAAGGCATTTGTCACATTTACAAATATCATTATAGTTTTTAAGTACAGCTTCCATTAAATGATCTATCATGATTTCCGTATAATTTTGCAGTTCCAAAGCTATTCACCACCTTTAGACTATAATAACATATTTTTACAAACATAGACAAGCTTTTATATTTTATTTAGTTAAATTATTTGCCATAGACATCATCTCATCTGCTGTTGAAAGACCTTTTGAATTTAACTCAAAGGCTCTCTGTGCAAGAATTAAATCTGTCATTTCTTTAGATAAATCAACATTAGACAGTTCCAGATATCCCTGTCTTATACTGAAATCCTGAGATAAAGCTTCATTACCTGCAGGAGCTTTAAACAAATCATTGCCAATTGATATTAAATTAGCTTTGTCCTTAAAATCATATATATTTATTTTTCCTATATCTGTCTTAGCGACCTTATCCTCACTGTATACTTGTCCGCTTTCATCGATGATGATTGAAGATGAATTAATTTTTTTATCATTATTATAATCAATCTGGAGAATATTTCCCTTATCATCTGATAAATTCCCGTTTTTATCCAGATTGAATTTCCCTCCTCTTTTGTAAGCCAAGCTGCCGTCTGCCATCTTTACCTGAAAAAAGCCATTTCCGTCAATTGCTAAATCTGTATCAATTCCTGTTTGTTTCAGGCTTCCCTGATTAAAGCTCCTATAGCTTTCACTAAGTTTACTTCCTGTACCTTTTACAGATGCCAAAGCTCCTGAACCCATTGGCACTCCCTTTCCTGCAATTTTTTCATAAACTAAGTCTTTAAAGGAAGCATCAATTCTTTTATAGCCTTCAGTTTCCATATTAGCCATATTATTTGAGATTAAATCCATCTTGTCCTGCTGAGCCTGCATTCCCGCTTTTGAATTCCATAGTACTCTCATTATCTCACGCTCCCTACTTCATTTACTGCCTTGCCTAAAGTTTCATCTATAGCAGATATAACCTTTTGATTTGCTTCATAAGCTCTCATTGTTGTCATCATATTTACCATGGAATTTATTATGTTTACGTTTGAGCCTTCCAGAGTTTTTTGCTTTATTTCTCCATTTTGATTCAGGGAAGCCCCATTCCCTGTATAAAGATTGTCTCCAACTTTAGTAAGGCTGTTATTATCTGCAAATGTATATATGTTTAATTTATAGTTTGTCTTCCCATTTTCACTGAGATTCCCGCTGCCATCACTTGTTACATCACTGGAATCAAGTTTTATCCTGCTCTCAAGATTTGTTTTAATATTTTTCCCCATTACATAATTTCCATTTTCATCAACCAGATATCCCTGATTATTTATGCTAAAATGACCATCTCTTGTATAGAACTCTTTTCCCCCGTCATTTTCTGCTTTAAAAAATCCTGCACCTGATACTGCAAAGTCAAGAGGCTCATCAGTTGATATATATGTTCCTTGAGTAAAATTTGTAGATGTGCCATCTATCTGACTTCCAAGGGACAGACTTCCTATCTGATTTTTAACATTCATTCCCTTTACCTGTTTGTCATAGTTCTGAATGAGAACTTCATCAAAGCTCTTTACATTTAAGGTGTCTTCTTTAAAGCCGGTAGTTGAAACATTAGCCATATTATTTGTAATAACTTCCTGCTTTTTTTCCTGGGTTATCATTCCGGAAACAGCAGTATACAATCCTCTAAGCATTATTTTCCCTCCTCTATTACTTTCATTTCTGATGGATACTTCATGCCAAGTCCTCTTGCCTTATTTTCAATATCTGACTTCTTCATATTTTTACCGGGTACAAAAGACATAAGTACTGCAGCAATTATCAGCCCGGCTCCAAGTCCCATTAAGAATTTTTTGTCTCTTATCAAATTTAATATAAATTCTTTAATAGTATTATCTCCTCTCTTGAAGTCTTAAGCTTTTCTGATATCATTTCTACCGTAAGCCCTTCATCTATAAGCTTTTTAACTTCCTTTGCCTTTTTTATGTCTTTGCTTTCCATGTTACTTAGTTCAGTTTTAATTTTATTTATTTCCAGTTCCAGCTCTAATATCTTTTCTGAAAATTCCCGCCTAAGCTCCAATATCTTTAAGTCCTTTTCATCTGATTCCATAGATTTTCCTTTAAATATTCCCTTAAAGTCTATTTTCTTAGACATACCTATAAGATTAACAGATATAAGGAATATTCCTATTCCTATTAAAAAATAGTTCATTTTTATTACTCCTTAAAATCATATTTTAATGATTTCATAGCATTTCTAAGGTTTAATATGGCTCTGCTGTTTATCTGGCATACCCTTGACTCTGATATGCCGTATATGTATCCAATCTCCTTCATAGTTAATCCCTCATTAAAATAAAGGGATAAAATATTTCTATCTTTTTCACTAATCATTTGGAGTCCTAATTTGAGATACTCTAATTTTTCATTTTCTTCTAATGCCATTATTGGGTCAGGGCTGTTTCTGTCTTCCAGGTAAATGCTTCCGGTTTTATTTTCATCTTCTGAAAACAACAAATCATCCAAAGAGGTAACTGAAAGATAATTAATGTATCCTTCGATTTCAATTACCTCTGAAAGGCTTATATTAAGCTCATCTGCAATTTGATTTTCTGTGGGTTCACAGCTTAATATATTTTGCAGCTTTTCTACAGCGCTGTTGTACTGGGATAATTTATCCAGGGCATTTTTGGGAAGAGGGCTGTTTTTCCTAAGTTCATCTAATATTGCTCCCTTTATTCTGATGGAAGCATAGGTGGAAAACTTGACTCCCTTTCCATTGTCAAATTTATTAATGGCATCCAGGAGTCCAATAATTCCATAAGATACCAAATCCTCGTATTCTACATATCTGCTTTTCCCGATAACCACTCTGGAAGCTATATACTTCACCAAAGGGATGTATTCTTCTATTATTTTATCTGAAACGGTCATATTTTCAAAAACAGCCATATTTACACCTCTGCTCACTTTTTAGCCTGCATCTTTTTAAATATAAATCTTATAATTGCTTCTCTTTCATGATTTTCTATTTTTTCATATTTAACTCCTAAATTCAGAGTGTTTCCTAAATCCTTATCACGTCTTACAACAATGCAGCCAATATAAAACTCTCTTGGGGGGAACTCAATTTTTATAAAAATTTTGTCTCCAATGGCTGCGTCATCCTTAATACTTATTCTCATTCCTCCGCCGCTTATATCCAGAAGCCTGCCTTTTTTAAAATGATATTTAGTTATTCCTAAATCATTAATTTTATTAAAGTCTACATTTTTTTCAACAAAACAGTAATCAATAGAATTCAAATAATTTATCCGGACAAAATTCCTTCTCTGAATCCTTTCCAAAAGTTTAGGCTTTTCAACTAATATTACCGGAATTCCAATGCTCTTTTTTCCTATGACTTTAGATGTAAATTTATAAACCTTATCATTACTTCCGTAATAAATTATTTCAACTTTTTCCCCGGCTTCCGGAATAACATAGTAACTGCTTTTGTATGGTACGCTTAAAGCAATTATTTCACCATCATTATCCTGAACATTGCTTCTATAGCTTACTCCTTTATAAATTACTTCTAACCGGTTGTTTATTTTTAAATCTTTATCCATATTTCTCACCTATGAAAATACATTTAATATTTTCCTTAGAAAGTTATCAAAGCCCAGTTTAACTTTTTCATCAGTATATTCTCCGTTAAGCTTTCTGGCTATTCTTGATATATCCCTGGAAGCAGCTGAATTTGGATATGAAATGATAAAAGGTGTCTGTTCTTTTACAGCTTCTGCAACCTTTGAATCTTCTGATACCATTCCATAAAAATCCAGATCCATATTTAAAAAGTACTTTACGGTTTTTGACAGCTTAGTATAGCCCCGGTCAGCCTCCTGAGAGCTGGCTGCCCTGTTTACTATTATGTTTGCTGTCTTCTTTAGTTTAAAATGATTTATTGCTTTAAGAAGGCTGTAAGCATCCGTAAGAGATGTAGGCTCTGTTGTAATAACCACAAAAAGCTGTTCACAGAATGCAGAAAATGATAATATATTTCTGTTTATTCCTCCTCCTGTATCTATAATTATAAAATCCAGTCCCTTAAGCTGGCTTATCTTATCAAGAAGCAGGTTTTTTTGCTTATCTGACAGATCTTCAATCCTGTTAATTCCTGATCCGCCCGGCAAAAGCTTAATACCGTATGGTCCATATATTAAAACATCTTCAATATTCAAATCATTTATAATAAGATCATATATATTATTTGGAGATGAACAGCCAAGCAAAATATCATCATTTCCCATTCCAATATCCGCATCAAATATCATAACATTTTTACCCATCTTTTGAAGTGCTATAGCTAAGTTAACAACCAGATTGCTCTTACCTACCCCTCCTTTTCCAGAAGTTATTGTTATTATGGTGGGAGTACTTTCCGATGCTGACATTTCTCTTAAATTGTAAGCTTGATCCATCATATTTTATCTACCCCTAATATAAGATTTGCTATCTCTTTTGCTGATATGCTAAGTATATCATCAGGAACAGTTTGTCCAGTCGTTACATAATTTATTGGCTTTCTGCTGTTATCAATGGCATTTAAAAGAGAACCATAGGTTGTTGTCTCATCCAGCTTAGTTATTATAATATTTTTATAATTTAAAACCTTATAGCCTGATATTATAGCATCCATATCTTTATTTTTTGTGGTAGCACTCAGAACTAAATTAATATTATCTGTGTTCACCTTATCAATATAGGATCTTAGTTCACTAAGCTGCATTAAATTTTTACTGTTTCTGCCGGTAGTATCTACAAGTATTACATCACAGTCCTTAAGCTTTTCCAGAGCCGTGTCCATATCATTTAAATTAAATACTACCTGGAATGGAACCTTAATTATATCAGCATAGGTTTTAAGCTGCTCAACAGCACCTATCCTGTATGTATCTATGGTAATCAGTCCTACCCTCTTTTTTTCCTGAATAGCCATCCTTCCAGCCAGCTTAGCTATGGTAGTTGTTTTACCCACACCGGTAGGGCCTACTAATACTATCCTGCCGCATTCAGCCTCTTTATACTTTGGTACTAATTTTTCTATGGCGGATCTTGCCTTGTCTATATCAGATATTTTTTCTTTATTGCTGTTTATCCTGGTAATAACCTTTTTAACAGTTTTTTCATTCATATCTGAGTTTTGAAGTAATACTTCTATCTTGGTTTTTGCCTTATCCTCTTCTTTTACTTCCTTTATTTCTTTTAAATCCTTTATTTCTTCGCTTAACTTTTTTATCTGCTCCAATATCTGATTACTGTCTTCTTTTTGAACTGATGGAGTTTTAACTTCTTCCTGCTTATTATTTTCATTTTCTAAAGCAGCAGTAACTTCAACTACTTTTTTTGAGAAAAAACCTGAAAGTCCAGGCTTTTTTATCTTTCTCTGGCTTACAATAATGGCCTGAGATCCTAAATCATATCTTATTTTCATCATAGCTTCATTCATATTGTCTGCCAAATATCTTTTTATTATCATATAGTTACTACTCCTTCTGTAATTATCTCAATCTCATTTGGTATTTCATTTATAGAAAAGATACAAAGATTTGGAAATACCATTTCCGTAAGCTTCCTGAATGCAGGTCTTATCTTTGGTGATGTGAGGATTATTGGGGTACTTCCATAAAAAGCCACACTATTTATTACTTCCTTAATAGAGTTAAATATCTTTCCGGTAGTATCAGGATCCACCACAGGAAATGATCCCTGAATTGATTTTTGGATATTCTTTCCTATCGTTGATTCCAGTTCAGAGGATAATGTAGCAACCACTATTGCTCCCTTTTCATTAACAAAATCCCTGCAGATTGTCCTGCCTAATGCCATTCTTACATATTCGGTAAGAAGCTCAAAATCTTTAGTATTTCTGGCATTATCCGCCAGTGTCTCCAGTATCGTAACAAGATCTTTAATAGGTACCTTCTCCTTTAACAGATTTTGAAGTACCTTCTGCACCTCTCCTATTGTCATTAAATCCGGTATAAGCTCCTCAACAACTGCGCTGTATTTATCCTTAACTGAATCTATCATGGCCTTAACTTCCTGTCTTCCCAGCATCTCATAGGAGTGTGCCTTAATTATCTCTGTAAGGTGGGTTACAAGAACAGTTACAGCATCAACTACTGTAAAGCCTTTTATTTCTGCCTCTTCCTGCTGACTTTTATTTATCCAGACTGCAGGAAGATTGAAAGCAGGCTCTCTTCCCTTAATTCCGGGCATATCTATAAATTCATTGGTTGGATCCATGCAGAGAACCATATTTGGCATAATTTCTGACCTTCCTGCAATAGTTCCTCTTATTTTTATTACATATTCATTTACCTTAAGCTGAAGATTGTCTTTAATAAGTATTGGCTGAATTACAATACCCATATCAAGAGCACACTGCCTTCTGATTGAGGTAACTCTCTGAAGGAGATCTCCCCCGGAGCTTTCATCTGCAAGAGATATAAGTCCATAGCCTATCTCTACCTCTAAGGGCTCAACTGTTATGTAGTTTAAGAAATTCTCAGGCTCATTTGATACAGGAGCCTTCTCTATTTCCTTATTAACAAGTTTCATTTCCTTTGCTTCTTTTTCATCTTTCAGCATTAAATAAGAACTTGCCCCTAAGCATCCGCCTATCAATAAGAAAACTAAAGTCGGAAGCCCCGGTATTACAGAAAGCAAAATTAGTATTGCAGAAGTTATAGCCAGAACCTTTGGAAATGATGTAAGCTGCGCTGACAAAAGTTTTCCAAAGTTTTCATCGCCTCCTGATCTGGTAACTAAAATACCGGAAGCAGTTGAAATTAATAGTGCAGGTATCTGGCTTACCAGGCCGTCTCCTATGGTCAGCTTAATGTAAGTGGTAGCAGCCGTTCCTATAGGCATGCCCAGAACCATACTCCCTATTACTATACCGCCTAATATATTTACAACTGTTATTATTATTCCGGCTATGGCATCCCCCTTTACGAATTTGGATGCTCCATCCATAGCTCCATAAAAGTCTGCCTCCTGCTGAAGCTTTTTTCTTCTTTCCCTTGCCTCTTCATCATTTATAACACCCGCATTTAAATCTGCATCTATACTCATTTGTTTTCCGGGCATGGCATCCAGCGTAAATCTTGCCGATACCTCAGCTACACGGCCTGCACCATTAGTTATAACTACGAACTGAATTATTATGATTATTATGAATATTATTATTCCTACTATATAACTTTCTCCGGCTACAAAGTTTCCAAATGCCTCTATTATTTTACCTGCATTAGCCTGAGTAAGTATAAGTCTTGTAGATGAAATATTAAGCCCAAGTCTGAAAAGTGTAGTTATAAGAAGTAGTGTTGGAAATACTGAAAACTGAAGTACCTCAGTTGTAAAAAGCGTCATAAGAATAATTACAAGAGAAAGAGTTATATTAACGGCAATTAAAATATCCAGTAAAAATGTGGGAAGAGGAATAATTATCATAAGGACAATACCCATTACTCCAAAAGCAACAAGTACATCCAGATTATTCTTGATTTTTGATTTATTAAAATTTAAGTTTGCCAATTAAGTACCTCCAAGAAATTGTATTATACATCATGCAATTTCTTTATCTAGCTTTTTTTAGTTTTAATACAAAGGCGAGAATTTCTGCCACTGCCTGATAAAGCTCTACCGGAATTTCCTCTTCCAGTTCCACCTTATCATATATCATCCTGGCTAAGGACCTGTTCTCTATTATCGGAATATTATTTTCCCTGGCAGCCTCTTTTATCTTTAGAGCAAGAAAGTCCATTCCTTTAGCCACTAATTTTGGTGCTCCCTCCTGACCCTCCTCATATAAAAGGGCACAGGCAAAATGGGTAGGATTTGTTATAATAACACTGGCTTCCGGCACCCGGTTCATCATTCTTTTAGATGCCAGCTCCCTCTGTTTTTGTCTTCTCTTGTTTTTTATCTCAGGGTCTCCTTCTTCCTGCTTAAATTCTTCTTTAATCTCCTGCTTTGTCATCCTGAGATCCTTATTAAATTCAAATTTCTGATATATAAAATCAATGAGTGCGATTGCCAGCATAAATAACGTTATCTTTGTAAGAATTCCAAGTACTATGCTCCCTATTGCACCAGGCACAGCATCGATCTTAAGGCTGCTTAAAGCAGCTAATTCCCTATACTCTCCAATTAAATATTTATAGCCTATATAAAGAAGTATAAATGTGATTAAAGTGTCCCTTATCATATCTATAACAGTCCTTCTGGAGAATATCCTCTTAAATCCGTTTAAGGGGTTAATCTTGCTTAAGTCCATTTTAA
>JAJBWD010000167.1:0-21648 GCA_032907345.1 Bacillota bacterium
AAGAATTAAAAGGAGAATAAGTAATGAAAGATAACGTAATAGATACTATATTTATTGTATTAGCACTAATATTATTTGGTATAGCAATATTTGATGGTATACAAAGAACAATAATAAATCATAAAGTAGTTATTCAAAGCGAGTGTATAGAATTAAATAATAGATATTATTGCATAAAAGAATAAAAAGGAGGCCAAGGATGGATTTAGATAAGTTAATATTAAAACTAGTACATAGTAATTATTATGGTGATGAAATAAGTCTGTCTAAAGAAGAAATTGCAATATTGTTAGAATATTGTTATTATCTAAAATCATTAAATAGTGAGACAAAATTAATTAGAGATAAAAAAGATGCTAGTGGAGGCAATAGATGGCTCAAAGACACTTAACTATACGAGAAGCTAGAAATGAAATTTCAGCATTAGAAAATGAATTAGATCTATATCTTACACAGAAAAAAATAAATTATTATAAAACGCAACCTGGAGCAATAGCATTAAAAGATGTAGTTACAAGTAAAACAAATAATATATTTGATAGATTTACTCATTATGTGATAAAAGATGAAATGTATGATATAAAAATCTATTCTATTCAAGAATCAATTGCTAGTTATCATGAATATGTAGTTAAAGAAATGAAAAGAATATCTTCTAATGGCGGGAATGAATTAATAGTTTATTTAAGAGATGAAGAAAGGCTGCCATGGAAAGAAATAACTAAAATGACTAATTACTCATTAAGACAGTGTCATAGGCTATATAATGAGTCAAAAAATTAAAGATGGCACACAATGGCACATTTGGATATGGTATAATTGTATTATGGAATACTAGACAATAGTGTTTCAATGTTGCACCACACGATAACTCTTTATTAGAACTATTAACGTAGTTCTCTTATAATGCATATTCGAAACATAATATGTGTTGACACGCACTTTTGATAATTGTATTGCAAATTGTATATTATATTTAACGACCAATTTTTTCTTATAATAAAAGGGTAATGAACCAACTCTTTTATAATTTGCTTAGAACCCTAATGGTTCTTTTTTTATTCTTGACTGCAAAGCTAAAACAATGTTGTTTCATTTTTAACACCTTATTTTTTTGAGGCAACCTCCTTTCTACTTTAATTGTTTTAGTCCGTTGCGGTTAAAAATAAGAAATATATAAAGAATAGGATAATGATATTTGGATTAAGAATTAATATTGCTAGAAAGACAGATATTTGATGAATTAAAAGATTCTAAGAATGATTATAACTATATGATAGGAAAGTATGATGGTATAGATATAGATATTAAAAGATTACATGATAGAATACTTAAATATCATTATCGAAATTATGGTTGCAGTATAAAAGATTTAGAAAAAAGGGAAACAAAACTCTGAAAAATAGGAGATGATATGATTTGGCAAGAGGGGAAAAAATAGACAACAAAAAGATAGCAGAAGTAATAACTAGTTATGCTCTTACTAATAATTATAATGCAACAGCAAGACAATGTAATGTAGCTGCTAATACTGTCAAAAATATTATTAATAAGCAAAAGAAAGAAAATCCTGAAGAATATGCGAAAGTTTGCGAAGAAAAAAAAGAACTGTTTCAAGACAAAGCAAATAAGATAATTGATAAACAATTGGAACTGCTAGATCGCAGAGTGAATACTGCACTAGATAATGAAGATACATTGGATGAAATAATAGCAATGGTTTGGGAGCAAGATAAAAAAGAATTAAATGAAACTCAAAAGAAGACTATTGTTAATAAAATATACAAAATGCAGTTAAATAGTTTATCTGAAATAACAACTTCTATGGGAACCTTATATGACAAAATGAGACTTGCAAATGGAGAATCAACTAATAATGATAAATATGAAATTGAAATAAAGGTAACGGAATAATGGCTAAACTAGATTTAACTATTACCAAAAAGCAAAATCAATTTAGAATAGCAGATGCATTTGAAGTATTATTTGGTGGTGCTGCCGGTGGTGGTAAATCACATGGACAATTAATAGATGCATTATTATATGCTTTAAATTATCCTAAATCATCACAAATAATATTCAGAAGCACATTTGCTGATTTGGAAAAGTCTCTAATAAGAAAAAGTAGAGATATTTATCCACAAAGTATTACAAGTTATAATGACTCAAAGCATACATGGAAATTTAAAAATGGAAGTATTATTGATTTTGGATATATTCAATATGAAAAAGATGTTTATCAATATCAATCAGCAGAGTATGATGTTATAAGATTTGACGAATTAACTCATTTTACTGAATTTATGTATACATATATGATATCTCGTTGCCGTGGTGCTAATAATTATCCAAAACACATTAAATCAAGTACTAATCCTGGGGGAATAGGCCATGTATGGGTAAAAAAAAGATTTATTGATATAGGTGAGGCTAATAAAGTCCATACATGCAAATTAGATACAGGTGAAGAAGTTACAAGAATATTTATTCCTAGTTTAGTAACTGATAATAAGTTTATTACTGAAAACGATCCTGATTATGTTAAAAGATTAGATGCATTACCTGAAAAGGAAAGAAAAGCATTAAAGGATGGCGACTGGGATATATACGATGGCCAATACTTTAGCGAATTTAATAGAAAAGTCCATGTAACAGAACCATTTGAAATACCAAGAAATTGGGATAGATACATATCATTCGACTATGGTTTAGATAAGTTTGCAGTATTATTTATAGCAATAGATACCAAAGGCAAAGCATACGTGTACAATGAAATACACAAAGAAGGGTTAATAGTATCTGAAGCAGCACAAATGCTTAAGAGTGTTATGCGAAAGGCTGAGTATAAAGCAATATATGCTCCACCTGATTTATGGCAAACAGATAGACACACAGGCAAAAGCACTGCTGAGATATTTAGAGATAACGGAATAACACTAACTATGGCAAGCAATAAAAGAGTTGCTGGATGGTTAGCTGTTAAAGAATGGTTAAAGATTAAAACTCAAAGAAACCAACACACAGGGGAAAATGAGTTGGTAAGTGATTTAGTTATATTTAACACGATATTAAAACTAATTGAATATTTACCTCAAATACAATACGATGAAAAAAATGTTAACGACTGTGCAAATGAACCACATGAACTAACACACATCTGTGATGCATTGAGGTATTTTTGCGTAAGTAGGATATCGCCTAGCAAAGAGTTAAAGGCTAGACAAGATTCAATCGAAAGTTTCTTTGAACCAAAAGAAGAGCATTATGATTATGGAGAGGAAATTGTGGTGGTGTAATGTTAGCTGATGTAATAAAGCAAAGAGAAGCAGAAAAAGCTAAACTTAAGCAAGAGGAAATAAATAAATATAACCATCCATATAAAAGAGACACACTCATATACTTTCAACATTTATACAAATTAGGTGGCATTCAAACATGGATACAAAACCTAGGGTTAAGATATGATTTTAGTGTTGTATATGATTTCGGAGACATTGAAAGAATACAGTTTTTTGAAAGCATGGGAATAGAGTGTATAAAGTATGTAGGACAAGAAATAGAGTGTAACACACTTATAACATGTATATTTGGTAATCCTGAAAAGATTAAAGCTAAAGAAGTTATATTAGCAGTACATGGTGATTATAAAGCACTGCCAATAGAAAACATACCAAAACATGACAAAGCAATAGCAGTGTCAAAGTTAGCTGCTAATAGTTGGAAAGAACAAACTGGAGAAGATTGCGAGGTATTATATACACCGGTTGATATATATGAGGGAATTAGACCACTTATAATTGGTGTTTTTAGTAGGCTATCCAAAGAGAAAGGCAAGAAAAGGGTAGAACTACTAGCAAACAAGCTAATAGAGTCTAAAAGACCTTTTTTTATGCTTGTATTTAGTGATTTTCCTATAGAAGTGGAAGATGAGAGAATAAAACGATACGAACCAGTAATGAATCCTCACCCTTGGATGAGTATTTGTGATTATATTTGCCAATTATCTGATACAGAGGCAGCTGGGCTAACGATACTTGAGGCACTAAAGATGGGAAAGCCAGTTATAGTGACTAAATTACCAGTATTAGAAGAATTTGGTGTAAATAAAAGTAATGCTAAAATATTAGACTTTGATATGTCTAACTTAAATGTAGAAGATCTATGGAACATACCAGTTGTAAAAGATTACGATATACCCGATAAGGACTGGGATAAATATTTAAAAAGAAAGGATAAGAAATATGAAAAAGAAAGTGTTTAGAGAAAGGCAAAAAGAATTACAAGAAGTAATTAATAAGATGTGGGATAAAAAAATACATGATATGGCAGAAGAAGCAATAGAAATACATAAAGAAATTGTTAAAAAGAAAACATCTACCAAAAAGAAAGAGAGTAAATAATGGAAGTTATGATAATATCAGCACTTGCAATGGTGTTGATTTTTTTAGCATTTATTATTGGATTACATTACGGTAGCAAAGTAAAACATAATGAAGTAATAGAAATGCCTACTATAAATCCTATTAAAGTTGTTAAAAAGAACATAGAACAAGCGAAAGCAGAGAAACAACAAGAAAAAGAAAAGATAATAGAAGAAATAAATTTATCAAACATAGATAGTTATGACGGAACAGGAATAGGGCAAAAAGATTTTCCAAAAGAATAGGAGGTTAAGACATGGATATAGATGTATTAGAGAAGACCGGCACATGGGAATTATATGAAAAACACGTTAATTTTATGAGGCAAAGAAAAATATACGATGATAGTGATATAAATTATCGTATGTATAATGGAGATCAATGGTATGGATTAAAAGTAAGCGGTGTTGAAAAGATACAACACAACTTCATTAAACAAATAGTAAAACAAAAAACATCAAATATAACTTCTAATTTATTTGCAGTTAATTATAGTCCTGAAAATATAGAAAATATTGAATTTATGCCACTAGCACAAAAGACTTGTGATTTATTAAACAAGAAAGCTAGTAAAGTATGGGATAAAGACTTTATGGATAAGAAAGTCAAGAAATGGGCTAAACAAAGTGCAATAAATGATGAAGCTGTTGGATATGCTTATTATGTTGATGAAGAGGATATGCCAGTAAATGAAATAATATCTAAAAACGATATTATGTATGGTGATGAAAACGAAGATGAAATTCAATTACAACCATACATCTTAATTAGGCAAAGAAAAAGTATTGTTGAATTAAAACAAATGGCTGAAAAAAACCAAGTAGACCCTAAACTAATTGCTACTATAGAACCTGACAATGATACATCAACAATAGCTGGAGATAGTGGAAAAGAAGAAGTAGAAGATAAATGCTGGTTAGTAACTAAATTTTATCGTAAAAATGGTATGATTTATTTTACTCAGTCTACTAAATATGCTGAAATAAGAAAAGAAAAGAGTTTAGGTACTAAATTATATCCTATAGCACACTGGAATTGGGAAGACCAAGAAGGAAATGCAAGAGGTATAGGAGAGGTAAGGCAACTTATTCCTAATCAATTAGAAACAAATAAAACAGCAATGAGAAGAGCATTGACTACAAAGAATATAAGTTATCCTCAAAAAGTTATTAATGAGAATAGTATTCAAAACATAAGTGATGTAAATAAAGTAGGAGCAACAATTAGATTTAAAGATTTAGGCAACACTAGAGCTAGTGATGTATTTATGATGACTAGCCCAGGACAAATGGGGCCGGATAGTGAAAAACTACAAAGTGAATTAATTTCATTATCTAAAGACCTAGCTAATGCTGGAGATGCTACTACAGGAAATGTTAATCCTGAGACTGCAAGTGGTAGAGCAATACTAGCAGTACAACAAGCCCAAAATCAACCATTAACAGACCAATTAATAGGTTTAAAATCATTTTTAGAAGATTTGGCTAGAATATGGTTTGAAATGTGGCAAGTAAATGCAGTAAATGGCTTGACTATAGAAAATGAAGTAAAAGACCCAATGACAGGTGAAGATAAGACTGAACTAGTACAAGTACCTAGTTATATATTAGATGCATTGAATACTAGTGTTAAAGTAGATATAACACCTAAAGGAGCTTATGATAAATATGCACAAGAACTTTCCCTTGAAAATATGTTTTTACAAGGTAAGATAACATTTGATGAATACGTAGAAAGCTTAGATGCTGATAGTGTTATGCCTAAGGTTAAATTAGAAAACATATTAGAAAAGAGAAAGGAATCTCAACAAAAAATAGATGCAATGGAACAACGAGCAATAATGATGAAGAATCAAGCACAAATGCAAATCCAAAGCCAAGGGGAAATAGAAAACATTGCACAACAAGGAAACAATATGATTAATCAAGCACTTGCATAGTGTTTTTTTAATTGTCCGAACATTGATGACATAAAAAGCCAATGGAAATATAGACGACGGTCTTAAAATGGAAAGGAAGAAAATGGAAAACGAAGAAATGTTAGAACAAACTAACGAAACTGAAAATGTTGAAACTCAAACAACAGAAGAAACTGAGGAAGGTATAGAACTAACTGATACCACTACTGCTGAAGAAACTAAACAAGCAGAAGAAAACGAAGAAGTTAGAAAATCACTTAAGGAACTTTTGAAAGAAAACCCTGAACTACAAGAAGAATATAACAATATGTTAAAGATTCGTCTTGATAGAGAGGATAGAAAACATCAAAGGGAATTAAGTAAATATCGTGATACTGACAATGTACTACGAACTACATTAAATCTAAAAGAAGATGACGATGTAAATTCTAAAGTAAGAGAGTATTACGAAAGTGAAGGTGTTAAATTACCTGAACCAATTAAAGAAGGGCTTAGTAAAAGAGAAATCGAAAGACTAGGCTTAGGAGATGCTGATGACATCATTGCTGAAGGATATGAAGCAATGGAAGATGAAGCAAATAGATTAGCTAGAATTGGCTATCAAAACATGAATGATAGAGAAAGAGCTTGCTTTAATAAGTTAGCAGAAACACTAACTTACAAAAAAAACAAGACTGAACTATTAAAACTAGGAGCAACAGAAGATTTGTTAAAAGATAAATCATTTATTGATTTTAGGAAACAATTCAACAATGATGTTCCAATGGAAAAAATATACGATTTGTACAACAAAAGTACAACTCAAAAAACTGTCAAAGAAAATCCAGGCAGTATGAAGAATAGTAATGGTTCTGTATACAAAGATATTTATACTGATGAAGAAATTGCAAGATTAACTGATGAACAATTAGACGATCCTAAGATTTGGGAAGCAGTAAGAAAGTCAATGACAAAAAATCAAGCAAAAAACTATTATGAATAGCACCTGGTAAGTTAAAGAAAGAGGAAGGTGATTAATATGGCAGTAACTAATTTCCAACAAACAATTTGGAGTAAATCAATTCAAAAAGAATTAAAAACTATTACATCATTAAGAAATCACTGCGATTTCCAATATGAAAAAGACACAAAAAATGCAAAGGAAGTAAAAATCTTAAGTGTAACTAGACCAACTATTAGAACTTATACCCCAGGATCTAGCTTAACTTTAGAAGGATTAACTGATGCATCATTAACACTAGAACTAAATCAATACAGATATTTCAATTTTGAAGTAGAAGATATTGATAAAGCTCAAAGTGTTCCAGGATTAATGGAAGATGCATCTCGTCAAGCTGCTTTAGGATTAGCTGAAGAAGGCGACAAATACGTTGCATCATTAATTGAAGCTGGTGTAGAAGCTGTTTCTAATTCATTAGGACAAAGTGCTACAGTTATTAGCTTAACTAAATCAAATGCTGTAGGAGCAGTAGAAGACGGATTTGCTTATTTATATGAAAAGAATTGCCGTGTAAACGATACATTCTATTTAGAAGTAGCTCCTAAAGTATTTACTATCTACAGACAAGCATTAACTGAATTATCTACAGATAATCCTGAAGTATTAAAGAAAGGTGCTGTTGGTAAAATCAACAATGCTTATGTATGTATTGAAAACTTATTGCCTACAGGTGCAACTGGTACTGGTTCTGATGACATTTATTACAATGTATTAAGAACAAGTAAAGCTATTGCTTTTGCAGAACAAATTGACAAAGTAGAAGCATATAGACCACATGATTTTTTCCAAGATGCATTAAAAGGCCTTTATGTATTTGGTGCTAAAATTGTTCGTCCTGACGAAATCTATGTTATCAAAACAGCTATGTAATTAAACGGGAGAGAAATCTCCCTTTTTTCGTGTTAAGAGAACAGTTGGTGCAACTCCAACAAACACGGCCTAGAAAAGGAGTTATTTATGGAAAAGAACGAATTATTTATTGTTAAACCTAATCTACATCAGTATTATGGCAGAACTGTTACAAAAGAGATGGAATTTGACGAAACAACAGAAGATGGTAGTGTACATCAAACATTAAAAGATTTAGTTTTTACTACTCATGTACATAAAGAAAGCGAATATAACAATGTAAAAAGTACAGAAGATAGTAAAATGACACAAGAAATACCAGAAGGAACTATCTTAATATGGAACGAACAAGATGGTTATATATTACCTAATGTAGCAGTATATAAGATAAAAGATTTAGAAAAAGAAATAAAAACAATAAAGAATATTTATAAAGATAATAAAGACATGAATAGTTAGGAGGGTTTGAAATGACTTTAAAAGATATGAAAGTTAAAACATTTAGTCTTATTGAAGAATATTATCCTGAAGAAAAAGGTTTAGCAGAAGACGAAGATGTTTTAAATAAGATTAATGGTGTTGTTAATCAAATACAAACTGATTTAATGAAATATCGTAAAATTAATGCTAACACTGAAATAGAAGTAGCTTTAAATGACGATAGGGAAATAAATTTAACGGATTATATAGATAACTTATATCAAATAGACAAAATAGTATTTGATAAAGAAACCAACTATGACATGATAACAGACACTATTATAGTTCTTCCTGAAGATTATGAAGGCACATTTAAAGTATATTACTACAAATATCCCGAATTATGCGATTTGACATTTAAAGATGCTGACACAAGTGCTAAATACGATAAATCATACGAGTTTGAACTTGATCCTGATTTATTAGAGGTAATGCCTTATGGAATAGCAGCAGATTTACTCAAAATGGATATGATAAGTAATTATGGTAGATATTTTAAAGAAGAATACGAAGCTAGAAAGAACACTATTGATTCAAGACGAACAAGTGGAAGAATTACATTTATGGGAGGCACTGATATTTAATGGCACTAAAAGACTTAATGACAAGAAAATATGACAATTTCCGTGGAGTAGACTTTTCTAATGATGAAGTAATGTTATCAAGAAGCCCAAGTGCTAAAAATATGTGGAAAAACTATAAAGATAGCGAATGTATTGAGACTAGACCTGGTATGACATTATTGAATACATTCAGTAATAAAATACTGGGTCTATTTTTTTATGAAATAAATAACTCTACACAAGTTTTAGTACATGTTGGAACTAAATTATTAAAATGGACTAATTATCCAACTACACCAGCAACAACAACAGAATTATTTAGTGGAATGAATGTAGCAGAAAGTAAAGCATTTGTTTTTAACAATGTATTATTTATACTAGATGGAATTAACTATATTGAATATAATGGAACAACAGCAAAGACAGTAGTAGGAACAATACCAATCGTATCATATTGGAAAAACCCTGATGGATCTACGTCTATAGATGATACTACTGATACTGATTTAGTATTACAAGATGTAAATGTATTAACCAGTTTAAGAAGTGAAAGATTTATAGGAGATGGCACAGCTGCCTATCAATTATCTTCTAAAAACATTGATAGTGCTTTAGTATATTTAGTAACAGCTACAGTAGACGGGGTTTTAAAAACAGAGAATACTGATTTTACAGTAAATAGAACAACTGGAGTAGTAACATTTAATTCTGCTCCCGCTAAAAATAGCAAAGTAATTATTACATATTCAAAAACAACAACTGGATATAGTACAAGAATATCTAATTGTACAATGTGTGTAGAATTTGATAACAGAATATTCTTTAGTGGCAATCCTGATTATCCTAATGCAGTATTTCATTGCGAATTACAAGATCCTAGATATGTACGAGACACAGCATATTACGAGTGCGGTTTGGACTTAGCTAACATAAAAGCATTAATACCTGGAAACAATGCATTATGGGTAATAAAAGAAATAAACCAAAATTCAAGTAGTGTATATTATATGACACCTACACTTGATTCTACATATGACAAAATATATCCAATGAGTAATGGTTCAATTTCTTTAGGATGTGTTTCAACGGGAATAAACTTTAACGACGATATAGTGTTCTTTTCTGATAGAGGATTAGAAGGCATATCCAATAGTTCTTTATATAGTGAACAATTACTGCAACATAGGTCTAGTCTAGTAGATGGCAAAATGATATTTGACACCGACTATAAAAAAGTTAAATTAGCTGAATATAATGGCTATTTATTATGTTTAATTAATTCTCATGTATATTTAGCAGATAGTAGGCAAAAGTTTCAAAATAGTACTAACAATATAGAATACGAGTGGTATTATTGGGAATTACCTAACACAATAACTTATATTAAAGAGTATCGAGGCAACTTATATCTAGGAAATGCAGCAGGTAAGTTATTTAAACTTGACGGGACTAAAGATAACGGAGTAGATATAGAAAGTGTATGGACTACACCAAAAGATGACTTTGGTTATCCTGAATATACTAAAACAACAAATAAAAGAGGGAACGTTGCTAATGTTAAAGTAATGAATAATGATTCAATACACGTTGATACAATAGTAGATGGAACATTAAAAGCAAAGAAAATATTTAGTGATACTAAAGGTTATTTAGCATATAGAATAAAAGATAAAAAATTTAAAAACATTCAAATCAAATTTAGTTCAAATAAACCATTTGGACTTTTTTCATGTACCCTACAAGGATTTATTGCGGGTTACATAAAGCGGTAAGGAGGAATTATTTATGGATGATGAAAGGCTTGCAAAAATAGAACAAGAAAAACAAAATGCAATAAACAATAGTACTAATACTTATAATCAATTAATCAATGAAAACCAAGACTTATATAATAAGCAATTAGAATATGCTAATAAATACGAGCAAACACAAAACGACATATTAAACCAACAATTAGCAGAAAATCAAAGATTAATAGAGCAACAAAAGGAAGAAGCTCGCAAAAATAAAGCAGCAGAAGAACGAAAGGCATTAAACGATTATGAAGCATATAATAACCCATACGGTTATCAAGCAGAAGCAAGAGCCAGCAGTGGACTACTTAATAGTGGAATATCAGAAACTGCTAAATTAGGGAGCTTTAATACATATCAAAATAGATTAGCAACAGCAAATAAAGTAATGCAAGACGCAATTACACAATACGATAATGATATGAATAAGGCTAGACTAGAAAATAATGCAGCAATGGCCCAAAATGCTTTAAATAGACTTCAATTAGAACTTGAATATGCAACAAATTACTATTCAGGAAGAAAAGACTTAACATTAGGCCAAATGAATTACAACCAAGGATTAAATGATACATACTTTAATAGATACCAAACTGAGTACGGCAATATTCAAAAAGAAAGAGAAGCTGAGGAAGCAATACGCCAATATAACGAAAAAATGGCATATCAAAGAGAAAGAGACAAAGTAGCAGACCAACAATGGGCTAAAGAATATGCACTTGCACAACAAAAGGCAAACGCATCATCAATTAATGGCAGTGGCTCAAACGGAGAATTTGAATTGAACGAAAATAATGGAGGTGAAACCGTTATAACACCAACAAATACTACAAATACTTCAACAAACACAACGACAATATCAAAAGTTATGAGTTTAAATCCTGCAGCATTAAGCACAGAAAAGGCAAGAACATTCTTTAAAGGGTTAAAGACAAGTTACAATCAAAATACATTAGTGCAATTATTATATAATGCTTACCAAAATGCAACAATAAATGACAATGATATAAAAACGATATTAAAAGTATACAACTTAAAGTAGGTGAATAATATGGCTACAATTTTTGAACAAATAACAGGCAAAAATAACACAACCAGCAGTATATTTGATGAAATAACGACACCTAAATCTATGGCTAATGCTAAATTTGTTTATGAAAGCAGAAAAAAAGACCGCAATGAAGCAGAAAATAAGTTATGGAACACGTTTAAAGAAAACAATGTTGTAGTAGATAAAGGTTCTAGTGTGTTTAACCCAACAACAAGTAATAGTGCATGGGCTAATAATCAATTACTAGAAAACAAATATGAAACAGCAAAAAAACTTCCATTAAATTCATCAAAAGCAGTAGAATTATTAAAAGATGCTACTGAAAATCAAAAGAAGTTTAATGAATTGGTAAAAACTGATGAAATTAAAAATCAACAAAAAGATATAGCAAACAAATATAATGAAACTGCAAAAGCATATGTTGATTATCAAAATAAAAAACTAGAAGAAGATGAAATAGGGTTATGGGACAAAACAATAGGAAATGTAACGAGAAACTTAATACCATTTCAACAATTTACTGGTGAATTAGCAGTTAGTGACAAAGGCGATTTATATTACACACCAACATATAAAGACCTTAAAAATCAAAAAGTACTTAATAGTTTTGATAATAGTTTTTGGGGAACTGCTGGCAAAATAGGAGTTGGAGCATTACAAGAAGGCGGAAAATTAATTACATCAGCTGCTTTAAACTCTGTATTACCAGGATTAGGAACAAGCGAATATTTTACTGATATGTATATAAATCAATACAATAACGCTGTAGCAGAGGGAAATAAAAGCGATAATGCTTTAGTATATGCAACATTAGGAACAGCAGCAGAAGTTATAACCGGTAAAATATTAGGTGGTACTTCTCAAGCAATATTTGGGGGTTCATCAGAACTAAGCCAAACGATAAGCAAGGGATTATCAAGAGTAATAAAAAATCATCCTAGAATAGTAAATGCTATATCTAATGCCATTTCAGAAGGATCAGAAGAGTTTATACAAGAGTTTGTTGATAGATTTAATAGAAATATAGCTTTAGGCGAAAAAGGTAAAGTATTTAGCAAAGAAGTATTAGACGATGCTCTATACTCTGCAGCAGTAGGAGCTTTGACAGGAGCAGCAGCTGGAGGTTTTGATAATACCAATTATTCTAAAGAAGGAAAAACAGAGGTAGCAATTCCTAACAATCAAAATATTAATGCAAATATAGAAGAAAATATTGCACAAAACATAAAAGAAAATGCTAACATAGCAAACAACATAGAACAAGCTCAAAATATTCAAAATAATCAAGATTCTTCTATTAGTGATTTAGAGGCTGATATAGAAGAATTAAGAAAAAAGAGGGCAATGGTTCAAGACGAACGAAAACAAGCCAAATACACTGAAAAAATAGATAAATTAGAGCAACAATTAAAAGAAGTTAGTAAAAATGTAGAAAATATACAACAAAATCAAGAAAAAACAAATTTGCCAGGTATTGAAAAATATAATATAAATAATCAAGTTGATAATGCGATTTCTAATAATCAATCAAATACAAAAAATTATTTAGGAAAAGTTACTTCATTTATAGCAAATAAAATTCAACAAATAACAGGAATAGATGTTACTAATAGAAAACACGTACTAACAGATAACGATATTCGTCATATGATAAAACAACATGGTGACCCTATTGCAGAAGCAGAAAAAGGACAAATTGCAATAACTCCTAATGATATAAAAAATATACCCGATATAATATCTAATCCAACAGATATTGTTAAAGGAACTGATAATAAATTAGGTCAAACTATAAGATATATAAAAAATTATAATGATAACTTAACATATGTTGTAGAAGTAGTTCCTGATAAAGGAAATTCTTTAACAATAAAAACGATGTGGAAGAAACCATCTGCTTTAGCTAATAGTCAAATGACTCCTAGCTCAACGTCCATGACGCAAGGCAGTGATGTTTCTAGCACATCGTTTAATAGTAGAACTGACGGGAAGCTACAATTGCGACCAACCAGTTCACTTACTAAAGATAATACCACAAATTTACCAAAAAGTAAAGTATCATCCAATAATAGTAATATTCAAGAAAGCAAAAATAATTCTAAAAATTTGCCTAAAAATCCAACAAAAGAAAGTTCTTACGATAATACACCAACAACTCAACAAGTTAGACGAGCAAAAATTGCTGAATATAAGGATAAAGCATCGAAATATACTCAAAATACTATAAATTGGAAAGACATAGCATTAATAAAGCAAAAAGTAAATACAATGAAAAGAAATTTAAGAGCAATAATGCCTTTAAAAGAAGCAAATGCTATATATGAAGAATATTTTGCACCTATCTCAGAACATAATGCTCAAATAGAAAAAGAAATAACAAAATATAATAATAAAATAGAAAGACTTAATTTGAGTAATAAAGAATCAACTGCAGTACAAATGTTAGGTGAATTAAAATATAACCCTGATACAACACTAAAATCTGATGAAGTATACAAATTTATTAGAAATAATAATTTAAATGAAACAAAAATAAACAATGCAGTAGAAGAATTTAGGAAGATATACGATGATTTATTTACTAAAGTAAATCAAGTATTAAAAGAGCAAGGATATAAAGAAATCGAATATCGTAAAGGATATTTCCCACATTTTAACGAAGAACACGGAAAAACAATGATAGGCAAAATCGCTGAAAAGTTAGGATGGAAATTTAATAGTAATAAACTGCCAACTGATATAGCAGGTATTACAGACCAATTCTTACCAGGCAAAAAGTGGACTACATTTACACAACAAAGAAAAGGAGATATAACTGAATATAATGTTTTAAAAGGATTCGATAATTATGTTCGTGGAGCAATGCAATTAATATATCATACCGAAGATATACAAAAATTAAGGGGATTAGAAAATCAAATAAGATATCAACATAGTGAAAAAGGTATTCAAGAAAAAATAGACAATATTACTAATGATGAAAACCTATCTACAGAAGAAAAACAAGACCAAATTGATTTAGCATTTAAAGACTACAATAACGAACTTGCTAACTTTGTTACTAATTTAAGGGATTATACAAATAATTTAGCAGGTAAAAAATCAATACTTGATAGAAGTGCTGAACAAGCAATAGGTAGAAAAGTATATAATGTTATGGATAATGTTTCATCAAGAGTAAGTGCAAATATGGTAGGTGGTAATTTATCAAGTGCAATTACAAACTTTATA
The DNA here is from genome assembly GCA_032907345.1 of Bacillota bacterium. Taxonomy (GTDB): domain Bacteria; phylum Bacillota; class Clostridia; order Clostridiales; family Clostridiaceae; genus JAJBWD01. Next base: position 15,307 of record JAJBWD010000167.1, read on the forward strand.
CCAATTACTCAGGCATGGAGTCAAGTAAAAACTAAAAACATGTTAAAAGGTATGCTACAAACAATAACAAATCAAACAAAAAGTGATAATTTTGTTGATCGTTCTACTTATTTAACTAATAGAAAAAATCAAGCTGATAGATTATATAAAACAGGATTACAAAAGTTTAGTGAAAAAGCAACTGCTATATTTGAAGCAATAGACGGTTTTACATCAGAAACTATAGTTCGTGGTAAATATTTAGAAAATATAGAAAATGGTATGACCGAACAACAAGCTATGAAAAATGCTAATGAATTTGCAAAAGATGTAATGGCTGGTAGAAGTCAAGGAGATATGCCTACAATATTTAATAGTAAAAGCCCAGTTACAAGATTATTTACAGCATTTCAATTAGAAGTAAACAACCAATATGGTTATATGTTTAAAGATTTACCTATAGACTTAAAGGATAAAGCATTAGGCAATTTAGCAATGGCTTTTTTTAAAATGTTTTTAGGGGCATGGCTATATAATAAAGTAGGCGAAAAATTAACAGGAAGAAAGAGTGCTTTTAGTCCGTTTGACATAGCAGAGGAAACTATAAAAAATGCAACTAATGAAAATTTAACTGACTATGAAAAAATAGAAAGTACAACTAAAAGTATTGCTCAAGAATTACCATTTATAAGTGGAATACTAGGCGGTGGAAGGTTGCCAATTCAAGGAGCTTTGCCTTATGGTGACCCATTAAGCACGATATTAAATACAGGTTCTGATATAAGTACTGTATTTGGTAATGATGATTCCAAAAAAGCAACAGCTTTAAAAAATCTTCAAAAAGAATGGGAAAAACCTTTTTATTATGTAGTACTTCCGTTTGGTGGCGGACAATTAAAGAAAACTAAAGAAGGATTATCAATGTATGATAAAAATTTACCAGTAGCTGGAAGTTATACAGCAAGTGGTAATTTAAGATTTACAGCAGATGAATCAACAGGAGGAAAAGCTAAAGCAGCATTATTTGGGCAATACGCAAATAAAGAAGCTCAAAAATATATTGATAGTAGTTATAAAACTGTTAGTAAAAATAATATTCAAGAATTAAAAGATTTAGGCTTGCCATCATCAGAATATGTTAAGTATAGGAAAGAGTTAAACAATGCCGGAACAACAAATGAAGATAAAATAAATTATATAGTTAATTCCAATTATACTGATAAGCAAAAAAATATAATGGCTAAAAATATATTAAAAAAAGATTTTAATGTAAATGAATATAAAAAATACAATTCTTATAATGAATACAATTATGCACAAAATAATCCTGAAAAATATTCTGTAATAAGTCAAATTGCTTCTTATGACAAATATACTAAATATAAAGATGAGTTAAAAAAAATAAGAGATAATACTACAAATGATAAAGTAGAAACAATAAACTACATAAATTCTTTAAATATGTCAGTGCCTCAAAAAGCAATGTTTATAAAACAGTACTATAAATCATTTAATAATTATAATGAACAAATAGCAAAATATATAAATAACAAAAACATAAGTAAAAAAGAAAAAGAAGCAATCTTAAATCAATTAGGATTTACAATTAGAGATGGAAAGGTGTATTGGTAATGAATAATTTAGCTGATAAAAGCAGAGCAATAACTGCTGAAGATATTATACGAAGATATGATCTGAATAGTTTAGGAAAGAACAGAAAAGCTATTGAAACAAATAAATTTGGCTTAGATAAAACGGAAACCATACTAAATAATTTTATACAAAGCACACTAAAAGGAATATCAGAAATGGAAGACCAAGTTGATGGCAAAATCACAACTTGGTTTTTTAATGGTGTTCCAACAACCAGTAATACACCAGCGAGCGATTGGAGTATAAACTCAACAAAGAATGCTCATTTAGGAGATTTATATTATGATAAAACAAATGGTAATACTTACCAATTTGTAGTAAATAGTAGTGGGACTTATTTATGGGAACTAGTAGATAATGACGATGTTAATCAAGCAATGGCATTAGCAAACTCTAACCCTGATACATCAGACGGGGATAGAACAATATTCTTGCTAGAACCTACTACACCATATGAAGTTGGGGATATTTGGTTAAAAGAAAACGGAGATATATATAGATGTAACGTAGCAAGAGCAAGTGGTGATTTTAACGAAGCCGAATGGGTAATATCTAGTGAATATTCTAACGATAATTATATATATGATGCACGAGCAATACTTGATACATTTACAGAAACAGTAACAGCAAATTATATAACAAAGGTTTTGGTAAAGACTACAAAAGAAAGTATTGAATTAAGTGTATCAGGAGTATCAGGAAGCAATGGAAAAGTAACAGCAGCTAGTATAGTACTAGCAATAAATAATTCATCTAGCTTTGTTCAAATAGATGCGGATAAGATAAATTTAAATGCAAATGATGTATTAAACATATTAGCTGGCAATACTATTAATTTAACATCAAAAAACATAGAAATAGATAGTACATACTGGGATGTAGATAAATATGGGACAAATATTATAACTGATGATGGTAGTGCATACGGTTTACTTCCAAGGCTAATAATAGACAGTAATAATAACGCATATAAAACACAAATAAGTTCAGGAGCAATAGCATGGTATCAAAATGGCACATTAAAAGCATATTTTACATTTGCTAATGGGTATCCAGCGTTTACTTTAACAGATGGTGTAAATACAACAACGGTTAGCCCAACAGGTGTAGTAACTACCTAGAAAGGAGATAAGTATGGCATTAATAAAACCTATAAAGCAAAACAACGGTATAATTCTTAGCTATCATAGAATACACGACATAAAAAACATAGTTAATGATAAAACAATAATTTGCGTTTATTCATATGTTGATAAGGAAGAACGAGAAAAAGAAAAAATACTTGTAGAAGGATTTATACCAAAATATTTGGTGTATGTCGTTATGTCTGAAGAAGAACTAGAATATAATGACAATTTATCCATAAAACAGGCATATGAATATTTAAAAACATTAGATAAATATAAAGATGCACAAGATGATTAAGAAAGGAGCTGATTTATATGAATATTATTAATGTAAAAGTAGATTTTACAAAACGAACTTGCAACATTAAGGGAGTAAACCTTACCGAGGGGGATTACAACTCAACAAAAATGGTATTTGAATTTGATCGTGATGATGGAACAAAAATACTAGAAATGAATAATCCGGAAGGCCTATTAGTTTATTTGGGAGAAATAATTGATAATGAAGTAATATTAGTAGGTAAAGCAGATGTAACGACAGTACATGAAGACGTAACATATATAAAATACCTAGATAGTTCAGATAATGTATATTGGTATGATGCAGAAACTGAAAAATTATATGATAATAGCTGGCAAGAAATTGTCAGTTTTAATTTGGAAGATTATATTAAACAAACAAAAGATGCATCATTGTTTAATGAATCAGGCAATTTTATATTTGAAATAAGTCTATATGATGGTGATAGCAAATTAACTTCTGCTAGTGGAAAGTTAAAGGTGTTACCCGAGCAAGTATCAATAGATGGAGAATTAGTAGAAGCATATTTACCAATATTTGATGAATTAATGACTGATATAACAGAAGCAATTAATAAAACAAATAATTTGAATGTAACAGCAAGTAAATCGGGCACTACAACAACAATAACGGTAACAGATAAAAATGGAGTATCAAGCACTACGCAAGTATTAGATGGTGATAAAGGAGATGCTGCAACAATATCAGTAGGTTCAACGACTACAGGCGATCCTGGAACAAGTGCGAGTGTTACAAATTCAGGAACAAGTTCTAATGCAGTATTTAATTTTACTATACCAAAAGGTGACAAAGGAGATACTGGAGAAGATGGAACTGATGGAGTTGATGGATATTCTCCTACAGCTTCAGTTACAAAAAGTGGAAGTACAGCAATAATATCCATAACTGATAAAAATGGAACAACAACAGCAAGTATTAGTGATGGAACAAATGGTACTAATGGTACTGATGGAGAAGATGGATATAGTCCAACAGCAACAGTTACAAAGACAGGCAAAATAGCAACAATAACTATTACTGATAAAAATGGAACAACTACAACACAAATAAGTGATGGTGCAGATGGAACTGGTTCAGGTGATATGTCTAAGGCAACATATGACACTAACGATAACGGAATAGTAGATAATGCTGAAAAAGTAAATAATCATACAGTAGAAACTGATGTACCAGTAAATGCAGTATTTACTGATACAACTTATGGTAATGCAACGCAAACAACAGCAGGCTTAATGAGTTCTTCTGATAAAACAAAACTAGATAACCTATCTAAATTAAATCAAGGTGAGAACATATCAATACAAGCAGAAGTAGAATTAGGTGGAAATACAGAACAAGACGGAACTCCAACACCAAGTAGTCCAGTTGATATAAATGTAGTTACTGGAAATAATACAATAACATTATCTGATAGTGACAATACAAAAAGTATTAGTTATCCTATAAATTTAGGCATAATAGAACTTTGCAAAATAGGAACATATCAAGATGAGATATATAAATCTAGTAATAAATGGTATTTACACAAAGAGATAGGAAAAATAGTAAGTTATAATGGTGAAACAATAACTACTGATTATATTTCAACAACAGGAGGCTTAGATACAGGGGCCACAATATATTATGTTCTTACTGCTTCAACAACTACTGAAATACCTGATGCTACATTAATAAACCAATTAGATGTTTTAGCAGAGGGATTAAGTAATAAATGGGTAGAAAATATAACTCAAATAAATGCTGACTTAGGATTTGAAGTTACATACGATAATAACGAGTTGACTATTTCAAGTGATGTAGATTTGTCTAGCAAACAAGATATCATTCAATATTCAATAATGCCAACTGCAGGCGTTGATAATTTAGGTAAAATAATTCAATACATTGGGGCAACAGCAAGCCCATACATACAAGGACATTTTTATGTTGCTGTAACAGATGGAGCAGTTACACCCACTTATAGTTGGCAAGAAATAAGTTTTGGTGGAAATTGTAATATTGAACTTGTTGATTTAAATAATACAACAAAATCAACAAATTTATATACTTGGGGCGTTGGATATTATAAAATAATCAATACTGGGCAATGGGGAAAACCTGTGTTTTTAAAAAATGGTGTTATGGTAACTATTGAAAATGGACAAAATGTAATTTTTCTTGTAAATAGAATTGTCAATTCTTGTATGTTTGGAATGTTTATAAATCTAAATAAAATATATATATTAAATTATGTCTCAAAAATAACTGGAAATGGAAGCGCTGAAATTATTGCAAAATATCGAAATGATGGAGATAGTTGGTCTAATAATGCAGATGGTTTTTTATCAACAAAAAACACAAATTCTTATATACCAACCGCAAATTATCATCCTGCAACAAAATTAAGCTCTGAAACAGTTCCTTTAACTTTGTCAGGCTTGTACGCTTATTCTTCAAGTTCAACTTATTCTGAAGGTGATTATGTTTATAAAAGTTCGACTGATTTAACAATATATAAATGCAATACAACAATTAGCACTGCAGAGGCTTGGAATAGTGCTCATTGGACACAAAAAACTTATATGGATTATTTAAGCGATAAATTGATTGGGACAGCGTTGGGAGGCAGTTATTAATGGCAAGGACTGATAATCTAGAACATTTTTTAACAGATGTAGCAACTGCCATAAAAACTAAAAAAGGTGATAATACTCCAATACCAGCAAATACTTTTGATACAGAAATATCCAATTTAGGCGGAGTAAATATAGTAAATGGTATTATAGAACAATACTTAGCAGAAAATGAAACTATAGATGCTAATACTTTTGTTGAGTTTATAAATAATATGACTACAGGTACTGATACCACATTAATATCAATAAGTGATGCATATCCAAATGCTATTGCAGTATTAATTGATACAGATAAGGTATTTATAGCACATAATGATGGTAATGGTTATTTAAATGGAATAGTATGCACCATATCAGGAACAACAATAACTGCAGGTACTGATACTTCATTATCTCCATATGGTGGTAATTCATATCAATATGCCAGTGCAGTATTAATTGATACAGATAAGGTATTTATAGCACATAGATATGGTGATTATTTAGCTGGAATAGTATGTACTATATCAGGAACAACAATAACTGCAGGTACTGATACAACATTAGTTTCAAGTTCTAATACATATCAATATGCTAGTACAGTATTAATAGATACAAATAAGGTATTTATAGCACATAATGGTAATGGCAGTTATTTAAAAGGAAT
>JAJBWD010000168.1:0-11347 GCA_032907345.1 Bacillota bacterium
AGTTAATTGAAAATTTAAATTCCATCGATTAAAATTTATAAAAAATGCATGACTAAAGTCCATTTCACAGGATGTCATGCATTTGTTTTTTTAGAATTTTAGGTTACAATATAGAGGTAATTGATCTAATCTAATTAAAGAAATGCATGCTAAATGGACAACTGGAAATAGGTTGAAAAACTAAATTCCACTTGTCTGGCGGGTAGTTTTAACAATATTTCTGCCTGCATTCATGTGTATAATTTATTATTTTCTCTTTAGTAGGCTTGGCTTTAGAAGTACGTTGTCGTGACCTATTTTCTGTAATCCAAGTACATCAATTACCATTTGATCAAGCAGCAAAGAAGCTAGTTCAAACGGGGTTCGGCCGTTTAGACTAGCCCTTGCTGTACTGTTTATATGGTTCATAAGCAGTTTAACCCCTCCCTGAGTAAGTTCATCAAAAGAAGTACCTTTTGGTAGAACATAGCGTATATATTCATGGTTTTTTTCTAAAGCACCCTTCTGGTATGAAGCGTTAGGATCACAGTAATAAATATTTGTTCTCAGCAAGCTATCCTTTCCAGTTTCCAAAAGTACAGGATTTATAAACTCTGATCCGTTATCTGTTAAAATTACAGAAAACACCCTTTTAAAGAGAAGAGTACCAAGGCTTTTTTCCAGCTGGTTAAAAATTTTTATAACAGAGCTTTGTGACTTATCTGGTAATAGAAATATCAACATGCATCTGGTACTTCGAAATAGTAAGGTCAATAAGACCTTCCCACCTTTTAATCCCTCCACTGTATCCATTTCCACTACAGAAACATCTGGATTTTTTTCTATAAAAGCTAGAAAATCAGAGTATTTGCGGCCCTCTCTCCAAGCAGGATCACTTTGAGATGCTTTCTTCTTTTTACGAGGCTTATATTTAACTCTCCTTGGCAGATCCAGGTTCCTTACACTTAAAATATTATTATCAACATAATTGTAAAGACTCCGGGATGAGCATGGAATTTCCTCTTTGTGCCCAATATAAATGTGTGCCACGGATTGTCCTTTTAAAATTAGCGGAGAGACTAATGAGTCCAGCTCTGAAAGAGCTTCCGGTGTTAAATTGATTCCCTGTCTGGAGGTAGACAGAGAATTTCTGTAATGACTGTGAGCAGTAGTTGAACGATAGAAATACTTATCGACCTTACAGTGCACTTTTTTCTCACAGCCGTTGCATACAAAAGGAGCATGATTTAACTTTGCGCATACGTCTTGTACGTAATCAGGACAATTGCTATTGCACTGTAAGCAGCTTGCACAACGCTTATTGCATTTTCCATTCTTACCACATACATCTTTATGATTACAGCTTTGACGGAGTTTGCAGCTGTTGTATTTGCCATAAATATTTCGCGGTTTCAGCATCCTGTGCTTTTTAACTTCTTTTGAGATGGTTGTAGGATCCTTTCTTAGAAACTTTCCTATATCCTTAAAGGCTATTCCTTTTTCTAAGGCTTGTTCAATATAAATGCGATCATCCATTGTCATGTGCCTTTGGTTTCCTCTCACTTCTTTAGACATAAAAAACTCCTCTCTCATGCAGGCAGAACACTACCTATATAATACAGGAATTCTATGCAAGACTAAACTCCACTTTAGTATATGGTAAGTGGAATTTAAAATTTCAATTTAGTTCCTGAATACTAAGTGAAAAATAATATTGACAGTAATATGTTAAATTGATATAATGTTTATTGTCTCAATAATGTGGAAAGATGGTCGAGTTGGTTTAAGGCACCGGTCTTGAAAACCGGCGTACGGGTAACCGTACCTAGGGTTCGAATCCCTATCTTTCCGCCATTTTTATTTAGCTTGGAGAGGTACTCAAGTGGCTAAAGAGGACGGTTTGCTAAACCGTTAGTAGGGGTTTTCTCTAGCAAGGGTTCGAATCCCTTCCTCTCCGCCAAATCCAGTTGTCATATGGCAGCTGGTTTTTTGTTTGATTTTTCTATGCCGTTGTGATAATATAGTTTTGTGTTATGCGTCAGTAGCTCAGTTGGATAGAGTAGCTGGCTACGAACCAGTTGGCCGGGGGTTCGAATCCCTTCTGACGCACCATAACCTCACAAATACTTAATTTGTGGGGTTTTTATTTTGCCCTTTTTTATCTGCCAAATACATTTTTATTCCAACTTACTCCTTTAACCCCACTTTTTTTTTTTAACTTACATGTATTTATTTCGTTGCTTTTCAGAAGTAAATGTCGATTGATAACTCTTCAATGTCGGTTATTAGGGATTGAGAATAATATATCCTTTGCAGAAGGTTCTTATACTCAGGGGATGGGCAGCTATAGATATATTGCTATGGTTAATAAACAGTGTATTTTCTTACTGATATAACATCAAAGACACACTAAGGAAACCAGAGTAAAAGATATATGCAATTCATATGCAATGGTTTAGTGGAAGTAAGCAGGAGCAGTTAATCATTACTGCTCTTATTTTTTACTTATAAATCAAAAAATACATAAAATATTAAATCTATTAATAGATATATAATGAGTAATTATATGGAGGAATAATGAAAATGTTAGAAGAGGTAAAGTATAACGATGATATCAAACTTATACTTTTACAGAAGGAAGAATTTTGGGATACAATATTACCTAGTGGATTGGAAGATTCTCAATGGATAGATATAGCAACTTATAATTTTGATTTTAAGAATATTGGAGATCAAACCTTTTATAACAAGTTAAAAATGCTTACAAATAAGGGATTTGAAATTAGATTTGTATTTTCAAAGGCTGAAGAGGATCAAATCTTTATAGAACCACTTATGGCTAAGTCGATTTATATTATTCAGAACGAACAAAATCATACTAAAATCATGTTAACTGAAAATCTAGGCTATATTGGGTCAGCTGATTTTAGTTTTGGGAACGGTGATAATTATGAATGCGGTTTTTTGATAATGAATAAATCACTGATAAAGGAGATACGTGAAAAAGTATTTATTAAATTATTAAACGGTAATGAAATAAGTAAACCTAATCCAGGTTTATATAATAAAGTCGTTAACTTATTTGACACATCAACTAATATACTTAATAATTTTGGTAAATTAAAGGATGAAGAACTTAAAAATTTATTATATGAATTAAGATTTTACTCTGAAGTAGCTGAAGAAATAAAAAATACTTTTAATATAGATTTTAGTGTTAGGAATTTTGATTTTAGTAATTTTGCTGATAAAATTGATTATTCATTATTAACAATTTCTTCTGAAGAATTTTTGGATTTTCATGAATCTTTAAATGAGTTAAATGAGAGTTGTAAGCTGGCAAAGAAAAAGATTCAAAGCGCTTATTCTACCCAAGGCCGGGAAAAGTTTCTGGAAGGAATACAGCATAATACCGATCCAAAATATATAAGAGACATGCTATCTTGATATTGTTGGAGAAGATGGCAAAACGAAAATTTTAAGTAAAAAATAATTTTCATTTTGAACTAAAAAATACCCACAAAAATTTGTGGGTATTTTAATAATCTATTTTTTAATTAAGCAGCTGGTTTTTCCTTTTTCATTATAGCCTTTGCAGCTACGTCTGAAATGTAACCAAGAACTGCACCAGCAACAAGGGCAATAACAACTGCTGTCCAAGGAGCTTTTTCAAATACAGTTCCGCCAAAGAATGCTGCAGCACCTGCAAATGCACCAGGTATGAATGAAAGTATGCTGATACGAGCTTCTAAAACCATTATTACACAAACAATTCCAACTGCAATACCTACTGCTGTTGGGAGTGATAATCCCTGCTTATTAATGTAAGTAAAGCCTTGAACTGCGACAAAAGCCCATAAGCAGCCAGCTAAGTTAGCAACTAAAGTTTTAGTTAAGCCTTCAACCTTTGTACCTGAAGCAAAATAGCATGCCCAGGAAACAAAACCAATCCAAATAATTAAACCGTAATTAAGACCTATACCTGACCAAAGTCCAGCAAGTACACCAATTGTAAGAGCCACAGAAGTTAAATAATCCATAATAATTCCTCCTTAAAATTAAATAATAATTTTTGAAAACGTTTAAATTGTATTAATACCTCCATTCGACATAATTATACAAAATATTTAATATACATAATACTATTTTTTTGATTAATTTAAGTAGTATTTTGACTTTTGAAAAATAAAAATATTTTGACAATTTATAATTAATTATTTATTATGTAATATAAGTGCTAAATATATTAAGGAGGTTGATTTGTGATTCCCGATATAAAGTTTAAGCTTAAAGAAATTATTGACATTGTTTCACTTCAAAATATATTGGACAAGTTTTCGGAAGATGCTGGACTATCATCCCTGATTTTAGATGAAGACGGCATTCAGGTTGTTAGTTCGGACAGCATTACTAACTTTTGCAGTTTAATAAAATTCTCTGATGAGGGATATAAAAGATGCATAAATTCTCATGCATATGGTTGTAAACTTGCAATAAAATCTAAGGAACCAGTCATGTATAAATGTCATGCAGGTCTTATAAATATTGCAGCTCCTATAATAGTTAAAGATGATTATATTGGATGCGCCGTATGCGGTCAGGTAAGATGTGAGACCGGTAAAATTAAATCAGATGTAAACGTTAACAATTTAACAAAGGAGTTATGTATTGAAAAACAGGCTTTGGATAATGCTTTAAATGATGTTCCTATAATTAACTGCAAAAAGTTAATGTCCTCTGAAAGCGTTCTTCTTTTGTTTTGTAATTATATTGCAGAATTAGGGACAAAAGCAGTTCAAATGCAGATTAATCCGCAGTTTCTTTTTAATACATTAAATGCAGCTGCAAGAATGGCGCTGCTTGAACATGCTCCAAATACCGAGGAATTTATATATACATTTACTGAGCTTCTAAGATACAGCATGAAAAATGCAAACAGTATGGTAACTATCGATTCAGAAATAAGCAATATTAAGAAATATTTTTACATTCAGAAAATGAAGCATGAGGATATGTTTGATTACGAAATAGATGTAGAGCCGTCTATATTAAACTATAAAATTCCCATAATGACACTTCAGTGTTCCGTGGAAAACTCAATAATAAATGTGCTTAATAATACGAATAAATGTAGAAAGATAAAAATTGTGGGCAGGAAAAATGATATCAGCCAAATCATTTTGGAGATTTTTGATAATGCAGGAGGCTTTGAAGAAAGAACTAATGCGATTTTACAATCAGCTGACTTTAATAAGAGAATTAAAGACTATGAAATTGAAAATGCTAATAAAAGAATTATACATTTTTTCGGTAAAGAATATGGAATAACAGTAAAAATGTATAAAGATTATGGTACTAAAACTGAAATCAAAATTCCCTGCTCTTAAATAAAAACGGGAGGTGAATATATATTTGTATAATATACTTATTGCAGAAGATGAAAGTTTAGAAAGAAGAGCATTGAAACATATCATCAGTAAGAAACTAAATCATGTGACTATATGTGGTGAAGCCAGAAATGGACTGGAAGCCATAGATATGGCTAAAAACAATAATCCGGATATTATATTAATGAATATTGATATGCCTAAACTTAATGGGCTTGAGGTACAAAAAGAGATACTGAAGTTTCTTCCTAATATTATGACGATTATTATTACATCTTATGACGATTTTGCGCTTACTCAGTCCGCAATAAGATTAAAGGTAATGGATTATCTTTTAATGCCTGTAAAACCCAATGAACTCATTGAATCAATAAAAAGAGGAATATCAATAATAAATCTGCAAAGAAATCAGGAAAAAGTTAAAGAATGTAATAATACTTTAATACAGGAAGCTGTAAGGTTTATAGAAAATAATTTCGATCAGGATATTAATCTTGATGCAGCTGCAGCATTTGTTCATCTTAATCCTCAGTATTTCTGCAGATATTTTAAAAGTCAGACTGGGAAAAATTTTATAGATTATCTATCTTCCCTGAGAATTAAAAAAGCAAAAGAAATGCTCATAGATACCGATGAAAATATTACTGAAATATCATTGAGTGTAGGATATACCGACTCAAGTTATTTTGGCAAGGTCTTTTTAAAAACCGTAGGTATGACACCAAATAAATTCAGAGCTCAAAATAAAAAACAGCAATCATTAATATTATAATTTTGAAACCCCATATTTTTAAGAATAAAGTATATTGTCAGGAGGGTGGATCCCTTCTGACGCATTAACAGAAACCCTGGAAGCAGAATGCTTCTGGGGTTTTTAATTGTTTGAAGTTGATGATAAAAGCATAATTTTTTTAATTTGATATGGAGTTTCTAGTGAAACTTTAGAGTTCCCTGAGATTAATATCATTAATATCCCTAGTTTGTAAATATTGACAATTATAGAAAATAGTGATATATTATAATAGCAATTTATATATTGAATTAAAAAACAATTAATTAATAGTAATCGGAAAGGAGTCTAATTATGAAAAAATCAATTAAATCTATTTTAACACTGTTGCTGGCTGCCTCTTTTATGGCAATGTCGGTAACTCCAGTTATGGCAGCCAACCGTAAAACCATTGATTATGTGGCTTTTGGTGATTCTATAGCGGCGGGCGTTAGGGGAGGCAATGCGGATCCCGGGGATCCTTCTTATGAATCCAAATCAAAGTATGGATATACGAATATCATTGCGAACTATCTGAATCATGCCGATATGCTGAGTAACTTTAGCAAGGATAAGAATCTATGCAGATCCGGTATGACGGCGGCAGAACTTGCGAAAAACTGTAATTTACTACTCAATAATAAATATACACATGAATATAATCTTGTAAAAAATGCAGACATTATAACTATTGATATTGGCGCCAATGATTTGCTTGGCCCGCTTTACGATTATGTAGATACTCACAATTTTCCATATGATGAAAATGAAGCAAAAAATGCACTTGTTACAACTGTACAAAATGTTTATACTTCGGGAGGATTTGTAGGGGGTAACATTGCAACGATACTACAAAGTATATTAAAGATAAACCCAAATGTTAAAATATATGTTATGGGATATTATAACCCTCTCCCTGGGCTTTCAACATTACTACCATCGGAACTGTTTATGCAATACAATGTGAATAACTTAAGTGAACTCATTGACCTTTATATTAATAACAATATTATTAAAGCTGCTATTGATAATGTTACATTTATTAACCCCAGTGCGTCAATTACCTACATTGACACTATGAATAAAATGGCTGAGAATCCAGACAATTACCTTGTTCCAACCGATATTCACCCCACAGAGGCAGGCAATCAGGCCATTGCTGATGTATTCTGGTACTATATTGAAAAAGAAATGGGTAAGACTGAATAATAAAGTATATACTGATTTAAAAAACTTTTAAACTTTATCGCCCCCAATCACATGGTAACAGGTAATTGGGGGTTAATAAATATTTTGGTAAAAATTCATGATGACTTAGGGGGAATTTTTATTTTTGGATGTTTTGTTTTTCGATTCGTTACTTATCATAAACTTTACCATCCTGTATTAACTCAATACCTAGTCAGGTAATAAGAGATGAACCATATATTGTAAATATTGTGGAGAAATAAATATTAATTATTTTCCAATTGCTAAATAATAATTTTTGTATGGTATTTAACTCATGTATAATTAATTAACCTCTTTTCCTTAATAGTTTTTTAGAATAGACACTTATTATCAATGTACTAGCATTTAATAATTTATAATTTTATTATTTACTGAATACTTTTCAAAGAGCTTGTACATACTTATAAAAGATTCAAAATCTTTTATAGGGGGTAAGCACAATGAAAAAAATCGTTATTAAAACTGCATCTAAAAAACAAGGCAAAAAAAGTACCAGCAAATATATAATCTGTGTGGGTAAAAACTTTTAATTAATTACCGGAATGCTTTATTGATTTAAAATTAAACTGATATGAATAGAAAAGATTAATTGTTTCCAGAGGCTATAGGAGCTAGTGATTATATAGTTTTATGTGAAGGCTGAAGCACAACTAACAAATGTTTAGGGTGCAGCAGCCTTAATTTTTATTATATAAAAACATTGACTCGTATACATTATATTGTACATAATAATATTAAAGGAAACATAAAAAGGTATTCTAATGAAAAAACTAGTCCAAGCATTATAACTGGACTTTAATAAACATTTGACTTATTAATAATTAATTCGAAAGGGGAATGGAAATGAAGTATAGAAAATTTGGGAAACTAGGTTTTGAAACATCTGCACTTGGATTTGGATGTATGAGGCTGCCGGTTGTAAATGATGGTACGAATCAAATTGATGAGCCTGAAGCCATTAAGATGATCCGGCATGCAATCGACAATGGTGTAAATTATATTGATACTGCATACCCCTATCATCATGGTGCCAGTGAACTGCTTGTGGCAAAGGCACTTAAAGATGGTTATAGGGAAAGAGTAAAACTTGCAACGAAGCTGCCTACATGGCTGATAAATGATTACTCGGATTTTAATAAATATATTAATGTGCAGCTGGAAAAATTAAATACGGAATATATTGATCTTTATCTTCTTCATGCATTGGATAAAGACAGATGGGATAAGCTGCTTAAACTGGATGTTTTCAAAGCTATTGAAGAATATAAAAGTTCAGGAAAAATAAAATATATGGGGTTTTCCTTCCATGATGACATTGATACATTTAAAAGAATAATTGATTCTTATGACTGGGATTTTTGTCAGATTCAGTTCAATTATATGGATGAAAATTATCAGGCTGGACTTGAGGGCCTTAAATATGCTGCAGCCAAAGGGATAGCAGTTGTTATTATGGAACCAATCAGAGGCGGTAAACTTGCTCAAAAACCCGCTGACCAGATCCAGAAGCTCTGGGATTCAGCAGAAATTAAAAGAACGCCTGTAGAGTGGGCGCTGGGCTGGGTATGGAATCATCCTGAAGTATCAGTAGTGTTAAGCGGTATGAGTACATTTGAGCAGATTAAGGACAATTTAAGGATAGCTGATGAATTTGAATCGGGATCTCTTAACGATAAAGAGATTGAGCTGATTGGAAAGGTAAGAGAAACTTACAAATCTCTTTCAAAAGTAAGCTGTACCGGCTGTGAATACTGCATGCCCTGCCCTTTTGGAGTTAATATCCCTGGAAGCTTTAAAATTTATAATGAGTTTTTTATGTATGGTAATTTGGAAGAAAAAAAGAGATCATATAAATCCAATGAGGGAAATGCTGATAAATGCAGGGAATGTGGAAAATGTGAGAAGGTATGCCCGCAAAAACTTTCAATAAGAGAATATCTAAAAGATGTTGCCCGTTTAATGTCATAAAAAATACTTTCAATGATCATTTTTATGATAACTCACATAGCATAAGTAATGAAAACCCCATGTTAATGAATATGGGGTTTTCATAATTAGTAAATGTATTCAGTCTGATTTACAAAAGCAATTGAAATTATGCATGGCAATATAGAAATAATACCATTATGGTGTATAATGTTGTAAGGCTATAAAATCATAATTTTACAATAAATTCCTTATGATTTACTGAAAATGGAGGTATAAGCTATGAAAATCAAGGATAGGATAGAAAACCTAAGACAGCTGATGAAACAAAATAATATGGATGCTTACATAATTCCTAGTTTTGATGCACATCAGAGTGAATATGTATCAGAGCATTGGAAATGCAGAGAGTGGATATCAGGCTTTACAGGTTCAGCAGGCACTGTAGTTATAACTTTAACTGATGCAGGGTTATGGACAGATGGCAGATACTATATTCAAGCTGAGAAGCAGCTTCAAGGTTCCGGAATAAGATTATTTAAAATGGCGGAACCAGGGGTACCCTCTTATACAGAATGGCTAAAAAATAATCTTAAAGAAAAAGGTTCAGCTGGCTTTGATGGAAGTGTTTTTTCAGAAGACATGGTAAGAGGTATGGAAAAGGCATTTGAATCAAAAGCTATAGCAATTAAAATGGATAAGGATTTAATCAATGAACTCTGGAAGGACAGGCCCTCCATTCCTACAGATTCTATTTTCATTCATGATGTAAAATATGCAGGAAAATCAAGAACAGAGAAATTGAATGAAGTAAGAGCTGAAATGAAAAGAAGAGGAGCGAATTACTTTCTGTTAACTTCCTTGGATGATATTGCATGGCTTCTGAATATAAGAGGAAATGATGTATCAAATACTCCAGTTATAATATCAAATGTAATAGTTTCAGAAAGCAAGTGCTGGCTGTTTATCAATTCATCAAAGGTTCCTGAGAAAGTTAAAAAGATACTGGAATCTGATGGCGTAGAGCTTCAGGATTATGATGCTGCTTCGCAATTCCTGCATCATCTTGCAAAGAATGATGCTGTTATGCTGGATACCGGTAGAGTAAATGCAAAGCTTTATAGTGCCATAAGCAGTGATACAGCTAAGATTGAAAGCCCTAATGTAACGACTGAATTAAAAGCTGTAAAAAATGAAATTGAGATAGCAAACTTAAGATGCTGCGAAATAAATGATGGAGTAGCCATGGTTAAATTTATAAAATGGCTGAAAACATCCATAGGAAAAGAAGAAATTACAGAGATTTCTGCATCAGATAAATTAGAAGCTTTAAGAAGACAGAATGACTTATGCATAGGCCTTAGCTTCGATACTATAGCGGCATATAAAGATCACGCTGCCATGATGCATTATAAAGCACAAAAGGAAACACAGTATACCCTTAAAAATGAAGGGTTTTTCCTGGTAGATTCAGGCGGACAGTATTTCAATGGAACAACTGATATTACCAGAACTATTGCCTTAGGAAAACTGACTGAAGAAGAAAAAAGGGACTTTACCCTGGTACTGAAGTCAAATATCGCATTAGCATCTGTTAAATTCCTGCATGGTGCCACAGGCTCTAACCTAGATGTAATAGCAAGACAACCTGTTTGGAAATATGGTCTGGATTATAAGTGTGGAACAGGTCATGGAGTAGGATTCCTTTTAAGTGTTCACGAAGGACCTCAGAGAATAAGCACGATTCCAAACGATACAGTATTTGAAAAAGGAATGAATATTACTAATGAACCTGGAATTTACAAAGAAGGAAAGCACGGCATAAGGACTGAAAATATGATGCTGACCCTGGAGGATGAAAAAACAGAGTTTGGCCAGTTTATGAAGTTTGAATCAATAACCTATTGCCCTATTGATTTAGATGGAATAGATAAGGATATGCTTACAGAAGATGAAAAGAAGTGGCTGAATACTTATCATAAGGATGTATATGCAAAACTTTCTCCTTATTTAAATGAAGAAGAGAGAAGCTGGCTTGAGAAGGAAACCAGGGAAA
>JAJBWD010000169.1:0-4094 GCA_032907345.1 Bacillota bacterium
GTTTCCTACAAAGTTAAGATCTGAGTTTTTTAAAAGCTGATATGCTTCCTTTGTAAGCTCATTTCCCTTCTCTTCTTCAGTGCCGATATTTATAAGTCCTATTGTTGGGTTTTCTTTTTTTAATACGTTTTGATAGTAGGCCTTTCCCATATATGCAAATTGAAGCAGATTCTTAGGCTTACATTCTGCATTTGCACCACAGTCTATTATCATGAATTTATTATTTTTTCCGGGCATAATAGGAGCTAAGGCTGGCCTGTCTATACCCTTTATTCTTCCGATTATCAGAAGAGATCCGGCAAGAAGAGCACCGGTGCTTCCTGCTGATATTATTCCGTCCGCCTCACCTTTTTTTACCAGGTTTATAGCTTTATAAAGACTGGACTCTTTTTTAGTTCTTATTGCCATGACAGGAGGCTCATTTAAGCTTATTACATCTTTTGCATCAAGAACTTCAACCTTTTTTATATCATATGTATATTTGCTCAGTTCAGCCTTTATTACATCTTCAGGTCCGGTAATAATTATTTTTACATCAAATTTTTCTATTGCTTTAATACATCCTTTTACTATTTCCTTAGGTGAATTATCTCCGCCCATTCCATCTACTGCTAATATCATCAATATACCTCCTATAATTTCCTTATTTATATAATAATTTATTATAAAGAAAAAAGAAAGTCCGAAGACCTTCTTATTATTCGTTATCCTTTTTTGCAACTACCTCTTTACCATTGTAGTATCCGCAGTTTTTACAAACTCTATGAGCTAATTTCATTTCATGACACTGTGGACATTCAATGATGCCTGGTAAACTAAGCTTCATAGTCTGAGCTTTTCTTGAATCTCTTCTAGCCTTACCAAATCTTCTTGCAGGATTTCCCATATCTACACCTCCTTATTATCGGAAAAAAAATTCTTAAGTTTTTCAAGTCGAGGATCAATATTATCTCTTTCACATTTACATGAGGCATAATTTAAATTAGTCCCACATTTTTGGCACAAGCCCTTACAGTCCTCCTTGCAAAGACCCTTGTAAGGAATTGCTAAAAGAATATTGTCTTGACAAACCTGTTTAAGATCAATTGTACTGCCACTAATCCTGATTATTTCATCATCATCAATTTCATCCTGAGTAAAGTTTTCAATTACCTCTATGTCTAATGGATATTTATACCTTTCTAAGCATCTGGAACAGGATAAAACTACCTCTGTTTTAAGATTTGCCTTAAGCTCCATTACATTTCCTATAAGGGTTATGGCACCTGATAATATAACAGGCTTTGAAAATTCTATAAAATCACCATTATAATAAAAACTTTCACCAAGGAACTCAGAATTAATGGAAATTCTTTCTTGATTATTTTTAGTTAATTCTGAAATGTCGAAAAACATTTTAAGAAGTCGTCCTCCTATTGGCAAAATATAACCACAACTAATTATATAAACTACCTAAATAATTGTCAAGATTTATTTAAGAGAATTGTAACCTACAGGATGATTTGCAGCATAAAATAAATAAAATTTAAGTTTTTATGCTGCAAAGTCTCTTGAATTACAAATTACTTATTGTTTATTAAATCTTTAGTTTCCCTTGCAATCATAAGTTCTTCATTTGTTGGGATAACAAATACCTTAACCTTTGAGTCATCGGTGCTTATCTGCATCGCTTTACCTCTTACATTGTTTCTGTCATGGTCTACCTTAATTCCAAAGCAGTCCATGTCTTTGCATATTTCTTCTCTTGCCTTAATTGAGTTTTCACCAATACCTGCTGTAAATACTACTGCATCTACACCGCCCATTGCAGCTATGTATGATCCAATGTATTTTTTAACTTTGTAATAGAATACATTAAGTGTAAGCTTTGCTCTTTCATTTCCATCTTCAGCTGCTGACTCCAGATCTCTTGAATCGCTGCTTATTCCGGAAAGTCCAAGGAAACCGGACTTTTTATATATGATATTATTTACTTCTTCAATGCTCATGCCAAGATTCATTACCATGTATGGTATTATGGCCGGGTCAATATCACCGCAGCGGGTACCCATAACTAGTCCTTCGAGAGGAGTTAAACCCATGCTTGTATCTACGCATTTGCCATTTTTAACTGCAGCGATGCTGGATCCATTTCCGATGTGTACAGTTATAATTTTAGCCTGATCATATGGCTTTCCAAGCATATCAGCAGCTACTTTTGATACATACTTGTGAGATGTTCCGTGGAAACCATATCTTCTTATATCATGCTTTTCATATAAATCATATGGAAGAGCATACATGTATGCATAATCCGGCATGGTCATGTGGAATGCTGTATCAAATACAATTGACATTGGTGTATCTTTCATCAATGACTTGCAGGCATTAATTCCGGTTATACTGGCTGGATTATGAAGCGGAGCAAGTACTGAGCAGGCTTCAACTGCATTCATTACATCCGGTGTAATGAGTACTGATTTTGTATATTTTTTTCCTCCATGAAGTACTCTATGGCCTACTGCTGATATTTCTGACATATCTTTAATAACACCATTTACCGGATCAATAAGCTGATCAAGCACCATTTTTATACCTGTTTTATGATCAGGTATAAAGTTTTCAATTACTACCTTATTTTTTCCTGATGGCTTATGAGTCAGCATTGAACCGTTTATGCCTATTCTCTCTACTAAGCCCTTTGCAAGTACATTTTCTCCATCCATATCAATAAGCTGGTACTTAAGAGATGAACTTCCGCAGTTAATTACTAATATTTTCATGTCTTTCCTCCTATTTGTTTTGAGCCTGAACGCATGTTACGGCTACAACATTTATTATATCTTCTACATTGCATCCTCTTGATAAATCATTAATTGGTTTTGCAAAGCCCTGACATATAGGTCCTATAGCATCTGCTCCTGCCAGTCTCTGAACCAGTTTATATCCTATATTTCCGGCTTGAAGGTCCGGGAATACCAAAACATTAGCCTTACCTGCAACAGAGCTTCCCGGTGCTTTAAGGTTTGCTACTTTTTCAACTATTGCAGCATCTAATTGAAGTTCTCCGTCAATTGCCAGGTCCGGTCTTAATTCTTTTGCTATTTTTGTAGCTTCTGTTACCTTATCAACAAATTCATGCTTAGCACTTCCTTTAGTTGAGAAGGAAAGCATAGCAACCTTTGGATCCATATCACATAAGGATTTTGCATTTTCTGCTGTGGCTATTGCGATGGATGCCAGCTGCTCAGCATTTGGATTAGGGTTTACAGCACAGTCGGCAAATAAGAACAATCCATCTTTGCCATAGCTTTTATCTGGAACCTGCATAAGGAAGAAAGAAGAAACGCAATTTACTCCCTTAGCGGTTTTAATAACCTGAAGTCCCGGTCTTAAAAGGTCTCCCGTACTATGTACTGCTCCGGATACCATGCCGTCTGCATCATCTGACTTAACCATCATGGTTCCAAAATAAACAGGATCCTTAACTATTTCTGCAGCTTTTTCTATAGTTATTCCTTTGCTCTTTCTAAGCTCATAAAATTTATTTGTATATGTTTCATATTTATCTGACTTTACAGGATCTATTACCAAAATTCCCTCTAAACATACATCTAAGCTTTTTGCTTTATTTCTTATTACATCTTCATTTCCGATTAAAATAAGATTTGCTATTTTTTCCTTAGTTATTTCTGCTGCTGCCTTTAATGTTCTTTCTTCATCGCCTTCCGGAAGTACGATGGTTTTAACATCTTTTTTTGCCTTTACTAAGATTTCGTTAATTAATTCCATTATAAATACCTCACTTTCAAAAAATACACATATTTAGTATATCACGAATACCTGATATATCAAGTATTTCCACTGTATATGTATATTTTTTTGAATTTTTGATATAATGGTAAAAAATGAGGAAATTTCATAATTTTAATTTAAGGTGATAGTGTGAAAGTTTGTGGAATAATTTCAGAATATAATCCCTTTCATAATGGGCATAAATTTCAGATAGATAAAACCAGAGATATTACCGGATGTGATGTTTTTGCTGCAGTTATGAGCGGAAATTTTACTCAGAGAGGTGAGGCCGCTGTTATTGATAAATGGAACAGGACAAA
>JAJBWD010000170.1:0-7897 GCA_032907345.1 Bacillota bacterium
AAAAAAATGTATCTGATAATAATAAAGAAGCTATTTTAAAATGTAAAAACTTAGGTGTGAAATTTGTATTATCAACCGGGAGACCTTTATCTGGAATAAATAAGTATTTAGAACAGCTGGGATTGATGGAAGATGATAATTATTCAGTTTTATTAAATGGAGCCTTAGTTCAAAATAACAGTACAAGCAGTACCTGCTATGAAAAAGGGCTCACTTATGAGGAGCTTTTATTACTTAAAAATTTTTTAGATAAAAATAATGTTAATTTTCACATTTTTACTGATAAATGCGTATACTCAGAAATCGGGAATTTATATGCTGAATATGAATCAAGGGAAAATAATATTCCATTGATCAGGGACAGTTATTCCAAAATAAAAGATGATAAGATTTTAAAATTGGTAATAGGAGAAGACAGCGTAAAATTAGATCAGGTAGAAAAAATAATTCCAAAAGAATTTAAAGATAAATTTACAACAATGAGAAGTACTCCGGTGTTTTTTGAATTTTTAAATAAAAAATCAAGCAAGGGAGCCGGTATAAAGTTTTTAACTGATCTTTATGGTTTTAAAAAGGAAGAGGTAATTTGCATGGGTGATGCAGAAAATGATATATCCATGCTGAAGTATGCAGGACTTCCAATTACTCTTTCAAATGCTTTCCCTAAGGTAAAAGAATTTGCAAAATATATAACTTCATCAAACCAGGAAGATGGAGTAGCAGAAGCTCTTAATAAATTTATATTAAAATAAGATAAAAAGCTGCTGACATAATGTATATGCCAGCAGTTTGAAAAAATCTGCATCTGTGGATCTTTTATTTTTGAATAAACCCTATCTTTTTCTGCATTTTTCTTAAAGTCTTGTTTGCTACGTAATTGGCTTTCTCCGCTCCTGATTTATAGATTCCCTGCAGATATGCTTTATCCTCCAGAAGTTTCTTAACTTTTTCCTGAATAGGCTCAAATTCAGAAATTATAGCTTCTGCCACATCCTTTTTAAATTGTGCGTAACCTAAGCCCTTATATTTTTCTTCCATTTCAGAAAAACTGATCCCTGATATTGCACTTAATATTGTCATCAGATTTTTAACTCCCATCTGCTCATCAGAATACCTTACTTCACCTATGCTGTCAGTGACTGCCCTGCTTATCTTCTTTCTTATAACTTCAGGTGGATCCATCATGAGTATAAAGCTGTTTGGGTTGTCAGATGACTTAGACATTTTTTTATCCGGATCCTGAAGATCCATTATTTTAGCTCCTGACTCCGGAATATATGGTTCAGGAATAACAAAGGTGTCACTATATAAATTATTGAATCTGGCAGCTATATCTCTGGTAAGCTCTAAATGCTGCTTTTGATCCTTTCCAACCGGAACTAAGTCTGTCTGATAAAGCAGAATATCAGCCGCCATAAGCACAGGATAATTTAATAGTCCGGCTAAAACTCCGCCTTCATATTTTTTGGATTTATCTTTAAACTGAGTCATCCTGTTTAATTCGCCTATATAAGTGGAACAATTTAATAGCCAGGCTGCTTCACTATGAGCAGGGACATGGGATTGGATAAACATTGTATTTTTTTCAGGGTCAATTCCGGCTGCAATATATATTGCCAGCAGTTCTAAAGTCTTTTTTCTAAGCTCTGCAGGTTCCTGTCTTACTGTAATGGCATGCAGATCTACTACGCAGTAATAGCAGTCGTAAAAATCCTGAAGCTTTACCCAATTTTTCAAAGCTCCCAGATAGTTACCCAGTGTCAGTTCTCCAGAGGGCTGAATTCCGCTAAAAATTACTTTCTTTTTTTCTTCCATATTTACCTCCTAATAATAAAAACCCTATAGTTATAAAACTATAGGGCGAAATATCGCGGTACCACCTAAATTAAAAGGATAACCTTTCATCTTTTTAGATACTACAGAAAATCAAAAAATTTTCCTACTGCATATCCAGTCATTGTAACGTATGACCTGCGTCCTTAACTACTTCTTTCATCAAGGCTCCTCCAAGACCCATTCACCTTAAGCATAACTGCTGCATTACACCATCTGCAGCTCTCTTTAAATTTGTTTTTAAGATTACTTGCTTCTCTTCAAAGGATTTTACTAAATTATATAATTTAAACTTTAATTTGTCAATATTACGCTGCTTCTTCAGTACTAAAACTGCCTTATATCTTTATCAGTATATTATGTGGTTTCCCTTCTTCCAGCATTATTTCTTCAGCCAGTATCCCATCTATATATATACCCTTATCTTTGTCTCTTACCACAGATATTTTATAATCATATTTATCTGTGATGTATTCAAGTTTGTATCCCTTCCATTTATCAGGAATACAAGGCTGGATTTTCATTATTCTGCCCTCTATTTTAAGCCCCAGTATTCCTTCTATTCCAACTCTATACATCCATCCTGCAGCTCCGGTATAGAAGCTCCAGCCTCCCCTTCCTGTGTGAGACGCTGAAGCGTAAATATCTGCTGTCATTATATACGGTTCTGTCATATATATATCACTTTCAAGCTTTGTCTTTGAGTGATTTATGGGATTTAAATCACTGTACATGTCATAGGCCATATTCCCTCTTCCCAGCATTATTTCCGCAAGGACTGCCCAAATGGCACCATGAGTATACTGTCCTCCATTTTCTCTGACTCCGGGTACATATCCCTTAATATATCCAGGTTCCTTTTCCCATTTGTTAAATGGAGGGGACAGAAGAAGGATTAATCCCTTATCCTTTAGATAAAGGTTCTTTTCTAAAGAATCCATAGAGGTTCTGGCTCTATCCATATCTGCTGCGCCGGAAATAACAGACCAGGACTGAGACAGAGAATCTATTTTGCATTCACCGCTGGATATTGACCCAACAGGTGTTCCGTCATCAAAATAAGCTCTTCTGTACCAGCTTCCGTCATAAGCATTCTTTTCTATATTTTCCTTAATAAAATTCAAATTATTTAAATAGTAATCTGCTTTTTCATTCATATTTTCATTTTTCAAAACAGGAATTATATCCTTTAATATCCTGTACAAGAAGAATCCAAGCCAGACACTTTCTCCCTTTCCTTTGTTTCCAATAGTGTTCATTCCGTCATTCCAGTCACCGCTGCCCATAAGAGGCAAACCGTGAGCACCGTATTTTAAACTTCTGTCTATGGCTTTTATGATATGGGAAAGAATAGGTTCTTTAACTTCAGAAACTCTTGAAATATTATATCTTTCATCCTCTCCTTCTTTTAACGGAGCATCCTTCAGATAATTTACCTGCTCCTTTAATATGCTGTAATCTCCGGTAACCTTGATATAATCTAGTACTACATAGGGAAGCCATAATAAATCATCTGAAAATCTTGTTCTTATACCGCTTTCTACGTATGGATGCCACCAATGCTGAACATCTCCCTCCTCATACTGCCTTGAAGCAGAAAGAAGAATATGTTCCCTTTCTAAATCAGGTCTTATATAATGAAGTGCCATAACATCCTGAAGCTGATCCCTGAAGCCATAGGCTCCTCCGCATTGATAAAATCCGGTTCTTCCCCAAATTCTGCAGCTGAGAGTCTGATATAAAAGAGGACCATTTATCAGAAGATTGAAATCTTCATCCTCTGTTTCTGCTTTTATACTTCCTGTAATGCCTTTCCAGTATTTTTTTGTCTTTTCCAATTCTTTAAGTACTGCAGCTGCATCTTTATATTTTTCTGTTTCTTTATCAATTTTGTCCAGAGAATCTTCTTCTCCCAAAATGATTATTATCCATTTTTCCTGGCCTTTTTTTAAGTCAAAACTGCTGAGAGCTGAAAGGCAGGGATCAAAGCCTGCGCCAACACTATTAGAAAGGGAAATATTCCTTAATCCCTCAGGGTTATCCAAAGCTTCATTTCTGCCAATAAATTCTTCTCTTTTCCCGGTATAGGAATTTTCTCCAGCCAGAATTTTAAGATAAGCAATTTCCTTGTCAAATGGGTAGTTATAAGGGTTATTTGCATATATATAATCTTTATCCTTATTTATACAACTTATAATATACTGAGCTGTATTTTCCTTATTAACTCCCATTACTAAATCAACATAGCAGGCCATTGAAATTTTTCTGTCTTCATTCCGGTTATTTTTAATCTTTATTAAATTTATTTTTAGATTTCCTTCAATTGGTACAAATACTGTCATTTCACCTATTAAATCCATAAAATAGTGTTTAAATACGGAATAGCCTAGCCCATGCTGAATTATATATTCACCCTGGTCTCTTATTGGTTTTCCGGTAATAGAGGACAGTGCTCCATCTTCGTCTCTGAAATAAATCAGTTCTCCTTCTCCGTCTATAACAGGATCATTGCTCCAGGATGATATCTTATTTTCTCTGCTGTTTTTATTAAAGGAATAGGAGACTCCCAGCTCAGATATCATAGTCCCGAAATTTTTATTTGATATAATATTTACCCATGGCTTAGGTGTATTTATGGAATTTTTAAGCAGTACTGTATATGTGCCATCCTTTTTATTAAATCCTCCATAACCATTAAAGAACTCCAGCTCTTCTTTTTCAAATTCATGGAAGTTTTCACATTTTGCTTTTTTAACCTCCATATTAATTTTATTTATCTTGTTTGCTTTTGTTCTTATTCCATTCATCAGGCTTCCATTATCGGAATCCAAAAGAAGCCTTGATGATCCATATAATAGATTCCTGAATTCTTCTGTTATAGTATCTTCCTTAAGCACAAAAATCTTACCTTTAATTTTCATACTGCATCTGGTTCTGGCTACCTCATCTGAGGCTAATCTCCAGATTGGATGCTCATAGCTGCTTTTATCTTTTACCTCTATTACCAGATCAAAATCAAGACCTTTGGTATTTAGGTAGTAAAAAGCTTTTAATACCTGTTTCAGCAGATATATACCCTTCTGATCTCTTAATATAAGTGTTACGATAGGTAAATCTCCTGATATGCCATACTTCCAGAAATCAGTCTGATAAGCTTTAATATTTTTAATATAATTATCCAATTCTTCTGTTTTGCTGCTTAGGAAAATTATCTTTGAAGCCATAAGCTGATAAAGGTTTGCCTGAGCTGCTTTTATTGAATTATACTTTAATTCTATTTCATTTTCAATTTTTGAAAGTATAAATGTTCTGTCAACCATGCCCATATCCTTATATTTTTTAATCAGAGATAACCCTTTGTTTAAATTTCCTGAGTAAGCTGTAATATAAGCAATACTTGCTGATTTATTCTTTTTTATTTTTATTCTTTTTCTTATTGATAATATGGGGTCTATAACTGCTCCTAAAGTGTTGCTTAAATTCTTATCTTTATCTAAAGCCTGTGGGTTTTTCAGGCTTCTTCCTCTTCCTATAAATTTTTCTCTTGAAGTTTCATAGGTTATATCTCCAAAAGCCTCACCTGATAATACTATTGACTGAAGTAAAAATTCTTCCCTGCCATTTGGTTCTCTTTTTCTTCTTCTTCCAATAAGGCTTTCTGTTTCAGCATCATATTCTGTACTTATAAAGAGGTTTGAAAAAGCAGGATGACTCAAGTCGCTGTTATATGAGGATAAAACTATTTCCATATAAGATGTAATTTCCATCACTACATCTTCTTCACTTAAATTACTTATTGTTATCTTTCGCAGCTCTACATCATCCTCAGCAGACAGGGTAATCTTAGTTGTTGTTTTAATGTTTCCGTCCAATCTGGAAAATTCAGCAGAGGACAACGAAAAGCTTACATTATACCTGTCTCCTTCCTTTTTTACCGGCTGGTAATAGCTGCTAAAAATTTCATTTTTCTCAATATTTCTAATATAGAAGAAATATCCCAAATCATTTTTAACTTTATCTCTTCTCCATCTGTAAAAGAAAATATTATTATTTTTGCTCCATCCGCTGCCGCTGTTTGTTATCATCAGATGGCTGCTTCCATTTGAAAGAAGCAGTGTTTCAGGATCTTTAGTATTTGCAGTTCCATAGTTTCTCACTACGCTGGAATTTTTATGTCCGCTGCTGTATTCTTTCTTAAAGCTGAATTTTCTCCTATATACTATTTCCTTTGGAGCTTTTTCCTGCAGCAGCAGCTCTGCAGACTTAATCCTTGGTATACTGTGGAATCTATTCTGCATTATATTTTTATTAATTACATTATCCAGTGATAACAGGCTCATTCCTAAATGATGAACCATAAAGCACTTAACAACTCTGCCCTTTTCGTTTTTTCTGCCTATATTATGGGTATAATCTATAGCTTCATAAAAACCATATCTGCCATTTACTCCTAATTCTCTAAGCTTTTTAAGATTATTATATGCACCTATTTTATCAGCCATAAGAGCTAATATTGAGGAATAGGGAGAAATAACAAGTTCATTTGAAAGTCCTCTTTTAAGTCCGATACCTGGTATGCCAAATGCTTTATACTGATATATCATGTTGATGTCAAAATCATAAAAGGCAGATTCTGATATGCCCCAGGGAACTTTTTTTCTGCAGCAATACTCCTTCTGGCCATTTATTACTGAATTATATGTTGAATCAAGCAGTGAATCTTTATAATTTTTCATTAAAAGCAGAGGCATAAAATATTCGAACATAGTACCGCTCCAGGATACTAAACCTTTTTTTCCATTCCCCATAATTGATGCTGCACGGCCTAACTTAAACCAATGCTTTACTTCTATCTCTCCCTTTGCTATTGCTATGAAACTGGCCTGCCTTGCTTCTGAGGCTAAAAGGTCGTAATAGCAATTATCCATGGTCATTCTGTCAATATTAAATCCTATGGAAAACAGCTCTTTTGTTTTATTGTATAAAATTGTAAAATCCATTTCCTCAGTTAATTTATCAAAATAGCATATTATCCTATCAATAGATTTTACAGTCTCTTCACTTTCATTTATTTTATAGTTATTAATCTTTGCAAAATTTATTTCATCCATATATTTTTTTATATCAGACTTAAGTTTTTCACTCCAATAACTTTCTACCCCTTTTTCAACTAAAATACTGTTTATTTTAGTTAAAAAATCATAAAATTTATTTATATCCCTGCCTCCGTGGTATTCGGGGAAAATTCCCACCTCGGTTTCATCATTGGCAAGTGCTATGGTATCATTAATTCCAATTAAAATATTTCCATTAAAGCAGCTTCCATTTTTAATATCTGAAAGCGCTTTAGATGAAGTCATCAGATAACCTGCTAAATTGCCGCTGTCCACGGTGGTTATATAGCAGGGGTTTAAAGGCTTAAGATCATTTAAATCATACCAGTTATAAAAATGACCATTATACATGGTAAGATTTTTCATTGTGCTTATGGTTTTATTCAGCCTTTCAATTAAATCCAAAATGCCGATATGCCCCATGTCATAGGCCACAATATTTGAAATAATAGTCATGCCGATATTTGTTGGTGATGTTCGAAGGGCTATATTTCTGTTTGGTTCCTCCTGAAAATTATCCGGTGCTATATATTTTGTTTTTTCATTTACAAAGTCCTGAAAATATGCAAAACTTTCTCTTGTAAGCTTTCTTATATCTTTTATCTGAGTACAGTTTAAGAATACGGTATTCTCTTTATTTTCCATGCTTATGAAATAAGCTGTATATGGGCTTATAATCCATAATAAACAGGGCAGCAGCATGATGATTCCTATTCTGCCGGATTCATAATAAGATACTATCAGTATAACAATTGAATATAACGTTCCAGGCCACATAAACCACATAAAATCCTTCATATCTTTTCCCGTTGATTTTTCCATATCTTCTGCTGTCTGCCATTCCAAAAGCTTTTTTTTGCTTATAAAAACCCTGTATAAAGTTCTTATTACAGCATCCGTCATCAGATAACCCTGAAACGGAATAAATGAAAAGATCAAAAAGAATATGT